>CAMLET010000039.1 GCA_946479125.1 uncultured Flavobacteriales bacterium | reverse complement strand
CCAATCCTTACCCGATTTTAAAAGACACGACGGAATACCGCAAAATTTCTTCAGACTACGTTTCTGTAGAGAAATTGGGTGATAGAGAAATCCTGAAAGTTGATCCGAAAGGATTGGAATTATTGGCTCAGGAGGCAATCAGTGATGTTTCATTCTACCTGAGAACTTCGCATCTGGAAAAACTGAAAGCAATTTTGGAAGATCCGGAAGCTACGGATAACGACCGTTTTGTGGCGTATAACTTATTACAAAATGCCACTGTGGCGTCGGAAGGACAATTACCTTCTTGTCAGGATACAGGAACGGCAATTGTGATGGGTAAAAAAGGTGAAGATGTGTACACTGGTGCCAACGATGCTGAATGGCTTTCGAAAGGAATTTACAATACGTATCAGGAAAAGAACTTACGTTTCTCGCAAATTGTTCCTTTGAACATGTTTGATGAGAAAAATTCAGGCTCCAACCTTCCAGCTCAAATTGATTTATATGCCACTCAAGGCGCGAAATACGAATTTCTATTCTTAGCAAAAGGTGGTGGTTCTGCTAACAAAACGTTCCTTTACCAAAAAACGAAATCGTTGTTGAACGATGCTTCTTTGGAGGAATTCATAAAAGAGAAAATCAAAGATTTAGGAACTTCGGCTTGTCCTCCTTACCACCTGGCATTTGTTATTGGTGGAACTTCTGCTGAGGCAAACTTAGTTGCAGTGAAAAAAGCATCTGCTGGTTATTACGATCACTTACCTACAGAAGGAAACATGGGCGGTCAGGCTTTCCGTGATTTGGAGTGGGAAAAACGCGTGAATCAAATCTGTCAGGAAAGTACCATTGGTGCTCAATTCGGAGGAAAATACTTTACACATGATGTTCGTGTAATTCGTTTACCACGTCACGCTGCATCTTGTCCGGTTGGATTAGGTGTTTCTTGTTCTGCCGATCGAAATATCAAGGCGAAAATCACGAAAGAAGGATTATTTGTTGAGCAGTTGGAAAAAAATCCTCGTCGTTTATTGCCAGAAATGCCACCACAATTGGAGCCACCTGTAACAGTTGATTTGGACAGACCAATGGCTGAAGTTTTAGCTGAGTTATCGAAATACCCAATCAAAACACGTTTGAAACTGAACGGAACATTGATTGTGGCTCGTGATATGGCGCATGCAAAAATCAAGGAAATCATAGATAGTGGTAAACCAATGCCGGATTATTTCAAAAATCACCCAATTTACTATGCTGGTCCAGCTAAAACACCAGAAGGAATGCCATCAGGAAGTTTTGGTCCAACCACTGCAGGACGAATGGATTCTTACGTTGACCAGTTCCAAAGTGTTGGAGGAAGTATGATTATGCTTGCAAAAGGAAACCGTTCAAAAGACGTAACCAATGCTTGTGGAAAATATGGTGGATTCTACCTGGGATCAATTGGAGGTCCGGCAGCTATCTTGGCAAAGGAAAACATCTTATCTGTTGAAGTAGTAGATTTTGAAGAAATGGGAATGGAGGCTGTAAGAAAGATTACGATTAAAGATTTCCCGGCGTTCATTATTACTGACGATAAAGGAAACGACTTCTTCGCGAATTTGTAGGGAACGGTTGAGTGCTGGGGATTTTACACCACAAAGACACAAGAATCACAAAGAAATTTAATAATCAACCTTTGTGTACTTCGTGCCTTAGTGGTAAAATCTAGCCATGCACAAACCTTCGAAGCACTGGACTAAAATCAAACATGAATTTCTAGCAACCCAGACCACTCATCAACGTTATTAAGACATGTGGAAATCAATCTTAATCAGCGTACTTTTTTGTTATTTCTCAACTTCTGAAGTAACTGCTCAGGAGATTCAGGATAGTTGTATCATTTTCGTTCCTTATTTTGCCTCCGTGGATGGTGACTGTTTTGATTGTCGTGACATTCGGATTGGAACGGATTGCGAGTTTACTGAATTTGAATTTTTACTATTTGATCGTTGGGGGACAATTGTATTTGAAACCAAAGATCCTGCTTTTGAATATGAACCTGTTGGAGTGAAAGATGGAGTTTATACTTATCAAATTAAGGGCAAAACACAAAACGGGTTGTCAAGAAATCAAATTGGGAGTATCACCATTCTGAAATAGTTTAGATGAACGTAAGCAGGATGAGGATCGACTTTACCACTAAGGCGCTAAGTACACAAAGATGATATCTCAAAAATTATCCTTCGTGAACCTTGTGTCTTTGTGGTGCTACATCCCACTGAACCACCACACACTAAACACTTCACTGACGAACGGCGTTCATCCAATACAAAAGCTGGTAATCCCTTTTTTGGGGTATTGCATACGTTTAATCTTCACCTTTGATAGATAAAACTAAAATGCCCAGAAATGAGTGCCAATAATCTGAGATTTAACTCAAACTCCAATCGTACTTTTCAACAGGAACTTCGTAAGCGCGTTGATAATTACTTCAAAGAAAACAACATCAGCAAAAGCGGAAATTTTCTATTGTATATCAAAACGCTTGTAATGTTTTCAGCTTACTTCGTTCCATTCTTCTTGATTACTTTCAATGTGTTTGACAGTAAGTTAAGTTGGATTCCACTAGGCATCTTGATGGGATTAGGAATGGCTGGAATTGGAATGTGTGTGATGCACGATGCCAATCACGGAAGTTACAGTAAGAATGACCGTTTCAATAAGATTTTAGGATTCTTTTCTATTGGACTTCTATCCGGAAATTCATTGAACTGGAGAATTCAACACAACGTTATTCACCATACGTATACAAATGTTCACGATCATGATGAAGACATTGCTCCTATGGGCTTTCTTCGTTTTGAACCGCATGCTGAGAAAAAGAAAATGCACAAATACCAATTTCTTTATGCTTGGTTTTTCTATGGAATGATGACATTGATGTGGAGTACAGTAAAAGATTTCAATCAGGTGATTCGTTACAACAAAGAAGGACATTTGAAAACTGCCAATACTACTTTAGGAAAAGAATTGTTTATTATTATTCTTTCTAAAATTTTGTACTTCGCTTACATGTTGGTTCCCTACTTCGTTGTTCCTGAAATGACCTTCATGAACTGGTTGCTTGGCTATTTAATGGTGCATTACGTTGCTGGATTAACACTAGCAATTGTCTTTCAAATTGCACACGTAACTGAAGAGAATGAATTTCCGTTACCAAACGACGAAGGAAGCCTGGAAAACAACTTTATCGAACACCAACTGAGAACAACATTGAACTTTGCAATGGACAGTAAGGTACTTTCTTTCTTGGTAGGTGGATTGAATTTTCAGGTAGAACACCATTTATTTCCAGGTATTTCTCACGTGCATTACCCAAAGATCTCGAAGATCGTTCAGGCAACCGCGAAAGAATTCAATTTACCTTATCATTCTAAGAAAACTTTCGTAGAAGCAATTGGGGCACATACTAAAATGCTTTGGGCATTAGGGCGTTAATCTAGCGCTCTAAAAGAACCGAGAATTTTCTTCCAACTGGCAAAACAATCGTGTTGTTTAATACCAATTCTGTTTTGCGTATTTCCGTAATCTGAGCCCGTTTAACCACGTAGGATTTATGAATACGGATAAAGTACTCAGCTGGAAGAACTGACGTTAAATACTTCATTGTTTGTGTCACCAACATCGGTTTATCGTTGGTAAAATGAATCTTGATGTAATTCCCAATAGATTCAACGTATAGAATTTGTTCCGTATCAACTACTTTCAGAACACCTTCGTGCTTGAATTCTAGTTTTGGATAATCCAATTTAACTTCGACAACAGGCTCCAGGGTTTTCACTACTTTATTTACCGCTTTCAGAAAACGAGGAAATGAAACGGGTTTGAGAAGGTAATCTACCACATCATTCTCATAAGCCTCGTATCCAAAATTGCTATAAGCCGTTGTTAGAATTACTGAAACCGGATAAGGCAAACATTGCAAAAGCTCTATTCCGGTAAGTTTCGGCATTTCTATGTCCAGAAAAACAATATCCACTTTGTTCTTAGTAAGAAAATCAAGTGCTTCTTTACCATCGTAAGCATCACCAACAACTTCCAGAACATCCGTTTTAGAAATATGTGAATGGATTACGCGGTGAGCAGGAACCTCATCATCAACCACCAAACATCTATACTTTTTCATACTTCAAGTTATAAATTGACCGTCAATTCCACCAAATAAATTTCATCCGTTTCTGTGATCAGGAAATGATGCTTGTTCTGATACATTAATTCCAAACGTTTCTTCGTATTTGAAATTCCGGTATTTGTTCCTGTAAACTTTCGCTTATCGTTGTTGAAATTGTTCTTCATCGTAAACGTAAGCTTCTTCTTATCCGTCTCGATTCTTAGCGATAAAAAAGGTTCGTCGTTATGTGCACTGAATTTGATACCATTCTCAATAAAGGGCATAAATAACATTGGCGGAAGGTAGACTTCGTTCGACACAATATTGGTTTCGAAATCAATTCTAAGCTTCATGTTTCGATTCTGCTCATAACTGAAATACTTCTTGATAAAATCGATTTCGTACTTGAGTTTGATCTTCTCCTTTTTAGACGATTCAATCTGGTAGCGTAAAAGCTCGGATAGTTCCAAAATCTTATCTGGGGTTTCTGCAGGGTCCGTTAAAGCTGTTCCGTAGAGATTATTCAGTGCATTAAACAAAAAGTGCGGATTCAACTGTGCTTTCAAATGTCGGATTTCTTCATCACGCTCAATCAATTCCGTTTGAAAAAGCAGGTTTCGCTCCAAAATATTCTTGTGAATGTAATAGAATCCCAAACCAATTAAATACAACATGAAAATGGAAATTCCCATGGTCACCACACTCTTACTTTGAATAACGCCAAACGGTGTGAAATAATTGATGGAAAAATACACCACAGTCAGTCCAAGCGTTCCAAAAATGTATTTCAGGTTATTCTTACCAAAGTAGTTTTTGTAAAGAATCACATTGTGAACGAAAACGTGAGCATGTGCTATAAAAACGATTAGCAAACCCTCAAGCAATACCTCAAGAACTTTCCCTTCTTTATGGATATCGCTGTTCTTGTCCAACAAAACAGTAGTCAAGCCCAACAAGCAAAAGAACAGATACAAAACAATGTTTCGAACCCAGAAATTAAAGTAGGAGAATTTCATAGTCTAAAAGTACTCTTTAAACACATAGAAAACATAGTTGGTTCACATAGAAACATAGGTTGAATATCCATTATTTGTTATTTGATTTTTTAAACTAGGTGTGCTATGTGTTGACTATGTGACTATGTGTTTTAACTTTCCCAAAAAACCCTAATTTCATATTTTCGGTTAAACGTTTCTAAACCTTTGTCATCTGAAAGAGCATGACTCCATTTACAATGACATTCAAATTCCCTCTTCTTCTTTTTTTAAGTTTATTCATTTCAACTGTTTCGTATTCTCAAACAGGTAAACTTTCAGGAATTGTTTCTGATGGTCAAACAAAGGAATTGCTTTTCGATATTCGAGTTCTTTTGTTGAATCCTACTGATTCTTCGATTGTGAAGTATACCAATTCTTTGGACGGCGGAATTTACAGTTTTGATAGTCTGAATCCACGATCTTACGTTCTAAAAGCAACTTCTTTTGGTTATCCGGATTATATCAGACGAATTGAGATGACTGGAGAAAATAAAACAGTAAACATTGATCTAAAATCGGATGCGAAGTCATTGAACGAAGTTGAGATCAATCAGGTTGCAACACGGGTTGAGCAAAAAGGCGATACAACACAATACAACGCAGCAGCTTTTAAAACAAATCCGGATGCTACCGTTGAAGATCTGGTAACTAAAATGCCTGGAATCACATTGGAAAATGGTGTTGTAAAGGCGCAAGGCGAACAAGTCACAAAAGTGCTAATTGACGGTGAAGAATTTTTCGGTGATGACGCTACGGCAGCTCTCAAAAATTTACCGGCAGAAATTGTCTCTAAAATTCAGGTTTACGATCAGGCAAGTGAACAAGCAAAATTCACCGGAATTTCTGACGGAAACGAAGCTAAAGCACTGAATATTGTCACCAAAGCAGGAAAAAATCAAGGTCAGTTTGGAAAAATTTACGGTGGATACGGAACTCCGAACGATTTGTATCTTGGTGGTTTAAACGTCAATATTTTCAAAGGCAAAAAACGCATTTCCATTATCGGAATGAGCAATAATGTTAACCAACAGAATTTCTCAACCGAAGATATTTTGGGTGTTACCGGAACTTCTGCTTCATCTTCTTCTAACCGAGGTGGCGGTCGTGGACCAGGCGGTGGTGACGCATCCAGCAATTTTCTGGTTGGACAATCAAGCGGTGTAAGCACAACACATTCCTTAGGAATCAACTACAGCGACAAATGGGGAACGAAAACGCGTGTAACCGGAAGTTACTTTTTCAATAGCTCAACCAATGACAATTCGCAATTGATCAACAGAACTTACTTTCTAAACGATACTACAGAACAACTTTACAATGAGAACTATTCGGCAATTACCACCAACTTCAATCACCGACTCAATTTCAAATTCGATATTGCAATTGACAGTATGAATTCCTTGATGATTTCTCCAAAAGTGAGTGTTCAGGGAAATGACAGAGACAAAAATACAACAGGCTTAACTCAGACTTCAGACAACGCTTTGATTAATCAAATTGTCAATTCCACATTTAATGAAAGTACCGGAATCAATGCAAGTAATTCTATTCTTTGGCGTCACCGCTTTGTAAAACCGAAGCGTACTTTTTCCTTAAACGTTACTGGAACTTATACAGATAAATGGGGAACGAATGGTCAGCAGTCACTTTCTACCTACTACAACGAATTGGAAAATGATTCAACCAATTCCATCAATCAATCGGCGAAAAACGCAACAAACGGTTATTCATTGTCGACGCGTTTTTCATACACAGAACCTATCAATGACAGTTGGTCGGGTGAATTCTATTATGCGCCAACCTACTCCATAAACAATGCTGACAAACGAACGTATAACCTCGATTTGAATTCAGGACTCTATACTGATATGGATACCACGCTTTCAAATGTGTTCGACAATAAAACAATGGACAACGAAACAGGTGCAAACCTGCGTTATGAGAAAGAGAAAACAAGTTTGCAGTTTGGTGTGAGTTATCAAAATTCAGTTTTATTGAACGATCAGGAATTTCCTTTGGAACGAAACGTGAAATTGACCTTCAACAATGTCCTTCCGAATCTTCGCTATAAATACGAGTTTTCAAAAAATAAATCGTTGATGTTGAATTACCGTACCATGACGAAAAATCCAACGATAGATCAACTTCAAAACGTAATTGACAACTCCAATCCGCTTTCATTAACATCTGGAAATCCGGATCTTCAACAACAGTACAATCATAGAATGTTTGGTCGATTCAACAGCGTTAATCCAAAAATATCAAGCAATTTCTATGTGATGTTATCCGGAGAAATTTACTCGAATTACATTACCAATTCATCGCTAATTGCAGCAAACGACACTGTTGTTGGAGACGGCATTGCCTTGAGCAGAGGTTCACAATACCGCAAACCAGTAAATTTGGATGGAACATGGAATACGCGTTCAGTTATTTCCTACGGAATTCCGATTCCAAAACTGAAGATTAACGTGAACATGAATTTGGGTGCTGGATATTCTGAAACACCAGGTTTAATCAATAACGAAGTCAATAAATCGCAAGTCACCAACACCAACGCCGGATTGACCATTGCAAGTAACATCAGTGAGAAGATAGATTTCACATTGAATTACGCATACAACTATAATGACGTTGTCAATACACGTCAAAGCAGCGGAAACAGCAATTACATGGTTCACAACGTTTCTGCACGTTTCAACTGGATCATCAAAGAGCGATTGGTCATCAACTCCAATTATTCGATGAGTTCGTATGCCGGATTGAGTTCAGGCTACAATCAGACCATTGCACTTTGGAACGGAGGAATTGGTTACAAGCTTTTGAAGAACAAACAATTGGAGGCGCGTGTTTCTGTATTCGACATTCTGAACAACAACAACAGTATTACGAGAAACGTCACTGAGACGTATATCGAAGACGTGGAATCGAATGTACTGAACCGCTATTTCATGTTTACACTGACATATAGTTTGAGAAACTTCGGAAAAGCACCAGCGAAAGAAGAAAGACCGAAGGAAGGAGATCGCCCTCCATTTGATGGACCACCTAGATAATTGAAAATGGAAAATTGAGAATGGAAGAGCCTGTGACGTGTTAAATTATTAAGTTGATTTCCAAGTTCTTTTCAATTTTACATTTTTAATTTTCAATTCATTAAACCATCTCCTCCGGCTTCACCCATTCGTCAAACTCTTCAGGAGTAACGTATCCGAGTTTCACAGCCATTTCTTTCAAAGTTGTTCCTTCTTTATGGGCCTTTTGAGCAATTTCTGCTGCTTTGTAATAACCAATTTTGGTATTCAACGCTGTTACCAGCATCAAGCTGTTGTCCACGTGTTTTTTGATATTTTCTCTCAGAGGTTCAATTCCCACCGCACATTTGTCATTGAAGGAAACACAACCTTCGCCAATCAATCGCGCAGAATGAAGGAAATTATAGATCATCATTGGTTTGTAAACGTTGAGCTCAAAATGTCCGTTTGCACCACCAATGTTTATGGCCACATCGTTTCCAAGAATTTGTGCTGCAATCATAGTTAAAGCCTCGCATTGAGTAGGATTCACTTTGCCGGGCATAATGGAAGAACCAGGTTCGTTGTCCGGAATGAAGATCTCACCTATTCCACTTCTCGGTCCGGAACTCAGCATTCGGATATCATTGGCAATCTTCATCAAACTAACGGCAACCGTTTTCAAAGCTCCATGCGTTTCTACAATCGCATCGTGTGCGGCTAAGGATTCAAACTTATTCTCAGCAGTAACGAAAGGCAAGCCCGTTAAATCTGCAATGTGTTTTGCCACGTTTACAGAATAACCTTCTGGCGTATTGATTCCAGTTCCAACAGCTGTTCCGCCCAAAGCCAATTCGCTTAAATGTTCAAGCGTATTTTTTATTGCTTTCAATCCATGATTCAACTGACTTACATAACCACTCATTTCTTGTCCGAGCGTCAATGGCGTTGCATCCATGAAATGCGTTCTTCCTATCTTCACTACATCCGCAAATTCCTTGCTTTTCTTTTCCAGAG
This sequence comes from uncultured Flavobacteriales bacterium, assembly GCA_946479125.1. The sequence continues at coordinate 2,940 of CAMLET010000039.1, read as the reverse complement.
TGTCGCGCAGTAGTTCAATTCCGGGAATAGTAACTTCAGCAAGCATTTTGTACGCCGCAATGTGCATAGCGGTTGGAAAAGTATCGTTCGAAGATTGGGATTTATTGACATCATCGTTCGGATGCAGTAATTTTTCTTTATCAGACAAACTTCCGCCAGAAAGCACGTGCGCACGATTCGCAATTACCTCGTTCACATTCATATTGCTTTGGGTTCCACTTCCGGTTTGCCAAACTACAAGCGGAAATTGATCGTCGAGTTTACCGTTTAGAATTTCATCCGACACTTTACCAATCAGGTTCGTCTTTTCAGCATTGAGAATTCCAGCTTCATGGTTTGTAATTGCTGCTGCTTTCTTCAAATAGGCAAAAGCACGAATAATTTCAATGGGCATTTTGTTCGTTTCGCGCGCAATCTTGAAATTCTCCAAGCTGCGCTCGGTTTGAGCTCCCCAATACGCATTAGAAGGAACTTTCACTTCCCCCATCGTGTCTTTTTCGATTCTAAATTCCATGGCTTTAAGTTACGGCAAAAGAACCATAATCGTATATCGAACTTGATTCATTTTCTTACATTCAGGAAAAATTACGACTATGAGAAAACTATTAATACTGCCGATTCTTGTGTTAGGATTGGTTACCTCTTGTGGAGGTGGAGCAGACACTGGAAAAGAAGGCAGTGGACTTGACGGAACGTGGAAAATTGTGAAAGCAGAAGGTCAGATGGCCGATTTAAATGTGGGAACGCAATATATTTTCGACGGAAAAAAATTAGCGTTAAGTGGTGGTGGTATTACAACGCCCGGATCTTTTGAAACAAGCAAAGACACTATTATTTTTAACATGAAAGGTTATCCCGACCCAATGAAATATGTTCAATCGATGAAAGGAAAACAATTGGTATTGAAGGTTGTTGGAAGTGATCAGGTCTTTTATCTGGATAAACAGTAAAACAATTCACAGATAAATCAAATGAACACAACCTGGAGAAATACTAAGTTGTCTTTTTATTTACCTTGCTTTTTTTCCTGGGTTTTTCAGCTACACCTTGCAAATAAACGGAAACCGGGAAATATCCTTGTTTCTCAGCGAATTGCGCATCAGGAACTGAAATGGTAAATGTATGCTCACCCGCGTCAAGATCACCAACAACTATTTCACGAACTGAAATGGTATCACCCGGACACCAATTGTTCCAGCTCAACCAACTGCTATCGGGTTCAGGTGTTTTGCCGTAAATTCCATTTCCCTGTGTGTTGTGAACACGATACGGCTCGCATGATTTTCCTCCCGGAATGTATGTCAAAACTTGTTTTCCATCTAAAGAAATAAAGTGGTTGCGACGAATATATTCTTCACCGTTGTCATTTGCCCCATGATTTGATGTAATCAGATAAAACGTCGCATTTGAAATTTTCTTATCCGTAGTGAAGTTGAATGTTTTACTGGTTTTACCCAATGTATCAGAGTGTTTTTCCTCGTAATTATTCAGTAAAAACTTAAATGCAATTGGTTGAAAAAAGCTATTCTCAGTAACTACCGTAAGCTCCTTCTGACTGATGAATTCCACTTTCCCTTCGAATACATCGATTCTTCCAGTACAACCTTCCACCTGTTTATTTGCAGCATATGGAACTCCGAAAACCTCCAACTCTAGCCAAAAATCGTACTGTTGAAGCAGTGAAGGTATTTTCACCAATTTCGCAATGTTATCAGCATGATAAACGTATTCAACAGATTTAGGATCCTTGTTCTTATTCATGAACGGAGTAATGAAACGTCCAATCTCAATTCTCGAAACAGAATCGACATGATAAGCTGTTTTACCTTTCGGGACTAGAGCCAGATTTACATTTCCAATTCTGTCGTAATTGTCGCAAAGTGCAGAAATTGTAACACGAAGCGTTAGATCATCGTAAACTTTAGACAACTGATCATTGGAAAGTTTTGTTGTCACCAGGTCATTTCGAAGTCGAAGCAAACCATTGGGCAAAGTATCTTTTACCAACTTGGCGTAACCATCATGATAAACCGCATGATCAATAATCACTGTTGAAGTTTGTGCTTCGGCTTTGGAGTTAACGAAACACAGGATAAACAACGATAGAAATAAAGGAGATAATCGCATATCTCAAATGTATGCAGGTAGTCTGAAAAAAAAGAATCAATTATGAATTGTCCTAGTTTTGTCCTGTCCTGATAAAATAGTCTCAGGGGCGAAAGATTTTTCGCCCCTACAGAAACTAACAACGAATTAGGATGTTCGTTGGAGGATTACCTTTCCGCTGATCCATTTCTCTCCCTGAGGATAGCGGATAAGGTAAATTCCTGTTGCGTATTGACTTAAGTCAACCTGTATTGTTCTGTTTGCCTCTATTTTGCCGATGATCTGAAGAACTTTTCCACCTAGATCCGTAATGTACAATTCTTCGATATCCGCATCCGAAACAATGTTTACAATTCCGTTTGTTGGATTTGGATAATAACTCCAGGTAATGTGAACCGGATCAGGAATTGTATTTCCTAACGAATCTCTTTCAGGAATTGAGTCATGATTTACCAGTGCATTTGAATCTGGGACTTCCACAATTGAATCTGGAATATCCAAACCAAGATCTGGTAACTGCTGATCACAATCGGGCATGTAAGTAAAGCTTTTCAGCACGCGTACGATCAATTCATTCAAGGTTTCGACATCGTACTTATCAGTTGTTGGCTCAATATGGTAACCACCAATTCCGCTGTGATTTGTCAAAAACGTATAGGTTCCGTTCGTTCCCAAGGCAAGGGTTCTCATCAAATACTCAGTGCTTTTGTTGATTCCGCTTGCACCAATCGGCACAATACGAATTCCTTTTTCGGCAGCCTGACCAATCAAACGTTGCAACTTTGCCTGAATTTCAGGATTGTTATGCGGAGGAGCATCAAGGATAAGGAATAA
>CAMLET010000038.1 GCA_946479125.1 uncultured Flavobacteriales bacterium | reverse complement strand
TTAGCTTTCTTAACCAAATCGCGTCTTCTTTCCTCTGTTAAAGGCGGAATTGAAATAATCAGTTGTTCACCATTGCTTTGCGGATTCAATCCAAGATTGGCATTCATAATACCTTTTGCAATCTCGTTCAACATTGGTTTTTCAAAAGCCTGAACAGTCAATGTACGAGCGTCCATTGTATTGATATTTGAAACTTGCTGAATTGGAGTTGGAGAACCGTAGTAATCAACCATAACGCCTTGCAACATAGATGGAGTTGCTTTACCAGCGCGAACTTTCATTAATTCATTTTCAAGGTGAGTCATTGATTTGGAGTTTGAATCCTTTAACTCATCGTAAATCATCTGTAATTCTTCAGTCATCTTATAAATCTATTGCAATTAGAAAGGCTACTTTCTCCTGATTAATTTCTTACTATTGTTCCTACTTGTTCGCCTTGCATTAAACGCTTCAGGTTGCCCGGACTATCCATATCGAATACGATAATTGGCAAGTCGTTTTCCTTACAAAGCGTGAACGCCGTCATATCCATTACTTTCAATCCACGAGCATAAACATCGTCAAAAGAAATCACATCAAATTTGGTTGCGGAAGGATCTTTCTCCGGATCAGCCGTGTAAATTCCATCTACACGTGTTCCTTTAAGAATAACATCGGCATTGATCTCAATTGCTCTTAGAGAAGCCGCAGAATCTGTTGTAAAGAATGGATTTCCTGTTCCAGCACCAAAAATCACTACACGTCCTTTTTCAAGGTGACGAACAGCTCTTCTACGAACATAAGGTTCAGAAATTTCCTTCATCTCAATTGCAGATTGCAATCTCGTTTGCATACCAGTAGATTCCAAAGCAGCCTGAAGCGCCATTGAATTTATCATGGTTGCCAACATTCCCATGTAATCACCATGAGTTCTGTCCATTCCACCCTCTTCTGCCTGAACTCCACGGAAGATATTTCCACCGCCAATTACAATGGCAACTTCAATTCCTAAAGCATGAATTTCTTTGATTTGTTCGGCATAAACACTAATGCGCTGATTATCAATTCCAAATTGTTTGTCACCCATTAGTGACTCACCGCTTAACTTCAGCAAAATGCGTTTATACTTCATAAAGGATTGTAAGATGTTGTGCAAATATAGTGTGAATGATTTTATTATATTTATTGCGAGTAAGTAATTATTCAATAAAAACGAATAAAATCAAACCAATTTCTATCATACCAATTATGAATATCAGAAAACTAAATCCAAATGAAATTTCGAAAGAATTTCGTCGATACAAGATTGATGTTGAAAATTGGATCATTCATGATAAACTATCGAATCAAGAAATTGAAGTAAAACTTCGCGACAAAATGGTTCCGAATGATGAAATAGAACTTCTATTGATTCACGGTAACTACGAACTTGTCAAAAATTACAGAAAGAAAGCAATGATCTATATAATCATTGGCTTTTCAACCTTTCTAATTGGTTTGGGATTAAATTTCCTACTCGTTTCGAGATCAGGGACAGGAAGAGGACTCGGAATATTAGCAGCAATAGGATTATTCGGTCTGGTTTCAATGTTTAGAGGGATATTCTTTTATCTTAAAATCAGAAATACAAAAGACACTTCCAAAATGGCTGACATGTCATCAAAACTTGGAGAATTATAAATCAATTTAAACTATAAACACCATGTCAAACGACCCAGGAACAATAAATCTTGAACAACAATCAAACAATACGGCTACAGCACAGGAAAGCACATCGCAAACGGAAGACATGCAAATTGACCGTGAGGACATTAAACGTGCAGCTTCATTACTTATCGATGCAGAATACACCGTTGACGAAACGATTCAAAGTTTTGTAAAGCGCGGTTATTCAGAAGATAAAGCAACAATGATTGTAGCTTATGCCACTCAAGTTTCGAAACAGGTTGTTAAAAAGAAAAGTGGAAATGGCGTTGCCAATCTTGTCATCGGAATAGTTCTTCTTGTTGCCGGAATTGCGTTGAGCACCGCTGGAATTGGTTATGTTTTTTACGGAGCAATTGTGGTTGGAGCGTTAAAAATTGTTCAGGGAATTATTGCAATGAATGAGTAACGAATCAATATATTAAATACGGTGGTAGGGACAAGTCGCGACTTGTCCCTACATTGTTTTCCAACGTTTCGGATTTTCGTTGATATAATTCATCGCATTTTCAAAATGCTCTGGATTCTGAATAATTTGATCATAAAATGATCTCTGCCATTCAAATTCAGGACAACCATTCAAACGAATTTTTTTTGATGAAACCGTTTTTAACGCACCGATTAATTCGGATAATGATTTAATTTTCGTTACGGGTAGTGACAGGTCGCGACCTGTCACTACAGGATTCACACGGTTAATTTCAATTAAAGCATGTACATGGTCCGGCATTACAATGTATCGGTGAATTTGGATATACGAATATTGTGTTTTCAACCATTCAATTGATTCAATAACAATTTTACCGAATGTCGAATGGCTCATTTCATTGTTCAATACCTTCCCAAAATGGGGATTTTTGTCTTTTATGCAAAATGTAACGAAATACGTTCCATCTTTTGAATAATCAAAAGAATTTAAACGGTTCTGTTTACGGTGATACATAGTAAATAGTGTTTCATTTACCTTAAGATAGCGAAAAACGCCTTTCAAGTAAAACCTTTAAGCATAAAAAAATCCCGTTTCGGATAAACCAAAACGGGATTTTCTATTTCTTAATTTCTTTTGAATCTTAGCTCAAAGAGAAACGTTTGAATTCTGTTACAGTTAAACCGCTCTCAGTTGAGTTCAAGAATTGTTCAACAGTCAATTTGTTATCACGGATAAACTCTTGGCTTAACAATGTATTCTCCTTGAAGAATTTAGACAAACGACCTTGTGCAATTTTATCAGCCATTTCAGCAGGTTTACCTTCTTGGATAGCCAATTCTTTACCCACTTCGATTTCACGCTCAATTGTACGAGCATCAACTCCGTCTTTATCCAAAGCAATTGGGTTCATAGCAGCAATTTGCATTGCAACCTGACGTCCAGCTTCAGCAACTGTTTCTCCTCCTTTGTTCAAAGCAACCAAAGTAGCCAACTGGTTTCCTGGGTGGTTGTAAGCAACAACAGTGTCACCTTTAACAACAGCGTATCCAGAAAGATCCAATTTTTCACCGATAACACCAACTTGCTCAGTGATTTTCTCTTCAACAGTTAATTTGTCATCGTACTTCAATGTTTTCAACTCTTCTGCAGTTGCAGGCAAGTTATTCATTGCGATGTCCATCAACGACTGAACGAAGTTACGGTAAGTATCATTTTTTGCTACGAAGTCAGTTTCACAGTTCAATGTCAACAAAACACCTACTTTGCTATCTGCACTAGTTTGAGCGAAAACCAACCCTTCGGCAGCTTCGTTATCTCCTCTTTTCGCAGCAACTTTTTGTCCTTTTTTACGCAATACATCAACAGCAGCTTCGAAATCTCCGTTTGCTTCAACCAATGCGTTTTTACAGTCCATCATACCAGCACCTGTTTGCTGGCGCAATTTGTTTACATCTGATGCAGTAATTGCCATTTTCTTATAGATTTTAGACTAAATGACTTAAGACTTAAGACAAAGGACCGATTTACTCAGTCTTTTGTCTTTCGTCTTTTATCTTTCGTCTCGTTTATTAATCGTTTGTTTCTTCAGTTGCTGTTACTTCTTCAGTAGCCTCGTCTTTGTCCTTAGCAGTTCCGCTAGACTTACGATCTTCCAAACCTTCTTTGATAGCTCCACAGATTGCATCCAAGATCAAAGAGATTGATTTTGTAGCATCGTCGTTAGCCGGGATTGGGAAATCAACTAAACGTGGGTCAGAGTTTGTATCAACGATAGCGAAAGTTGGAACGTTCAAACGTTTTGCTTCTGCTAACGCGATGTGCTCTTTCAAGATATCAACCAAGAAAATTGCTGCAGGCTGACGAGTCATATCTGCGATAGAACCAAAGTTCTTTTCCAATTTCTCACGTTGACGTGTTTTGAATAAACGCTCACGTTTGTTTAATGTTTCCCATGTTCCGTCAGCTTTCATCTTATCGATTGCAGCCATTTTACGGATAGACTTACGAGTAGTTTGGAAGTTTGTTAACATACCACCTGACCAACGCTCAGTAACGAAAGGCATGTTTACAGCTGCAACTTTCTCAGCAATTATTTCTTTAGCTTGTTTTTTAGTAGCTACGAAAAGAACCTTTTTCCCCGACTTAGCAATTTGCTTCATCGCCGCACAAGCTTGATCAAGATGTGCAATTGTCTTATTAAGGTCAATAATGTGGATACCTTTTTTCTCTTCAAAGATATACGGCGCCATTGCCGGGTTCCATTTTCTTTTCAAGTGTCCAAAATGAGCACCTGCTTCTAACAAATTTTCAAAACTAACTTTTGACATTTCTTTTCTTTTTTAAAATTGTTCACTTTCCCTGTCTGCCATCAGGCAGGCTTTAGTTATTCAGCGTTCAAAGGGTCTATTAGTCAAATGACTAACGAGGATACTTTGTGCTTGGATACTAAACAACCAATGCGTCCTCCAAAAAGATGGAGAACAAACTCCAATTAACGTTTAGAGAACTGGAATTTCTTACGTGCTTTCGGCTGACCTGGTTTCTTACGCTCAACCATTCTAGGGTCACGCGTCATCAAACCTTCAGCTTTCAACAACGGTTTAAAATCAGCAGAAACTTCTACCAATGCACGAGAGATCCCTAAACGAATAGCTTCTGCTTGTCCGTTTACTCCACCACCCATAACATTTACTTTCACGTCGTACTGACCTAAAGTATCTGTCAAGTTAAATGGTTGCTCGATTTTTGATTGAAGAATTGCTACCGGGAAAAACTCTTTATAATCTCTCTTGTTTACAGTAACTGTTCCTTTTCCTTTAGAAAGGTACACACGTGCAACAGATGTTTTTCTTCTTCCTAATGCGTTTACTACTTCCATTATAAGAATGTATCTAGATTAATAACTTCTGGTTTTTGAGCATCATGATTGTGCTCTGTACCAGCATACACTTTAATATTTGAGTACAACTGACGACCCAATTTGTTTTTAGGCAACATACCCTTGATTGCTTTCTCGATAACACGAGAAGGGTTACGTTGCAACAACTCTTGAGCTGTCAATGAACGTTGTCCACCTGGATATCCAGTGTAACGCACATATTCCTTATTCTCTAATTTTGTACCAGAGAAAGAAACTTTCGCTGCGTTGATAACGATCACGTTATCTCCACAGTCAGCATGCGGCGTAAAGTTAGTTTTGTGTTTTCCACGAGCCAACTTTGCCACTTTACTCGCTAAGCGACCAACTGTTTGGCCCTCAGCATCTACCAACAACCACTTTTTATTCGCGGTCTCTTTGTTGCCAGATACAGTTTTGTAACTTAAAGTATTCACTACTTACCTATATTTAATAAGACAATATCCCCAAAATCCACTTTTGAGGGGTGCAAAGATAGAAACTCTATTTTTTAATAACAAGGGTTTCTCTAATAAACTTAGGGAATCAAGGAAATAAAGAAGAAAACGAGGCAATATCTATGAAAACATCAGATTCAACCGACATTCATTTCCGAGCGACAAAGTTAAGGCATTTTTTGTCGGAAACAGCCTTTGAAAAGGATAAGTATCATTGTTTTTTGAGAAGAATTTTACAACTTTTTCTGTGATTCCTACAATATGAATTGATTCTCATCACCTTATTTTTAAAGTATGTTGCAAGAAATATCAGATTTAATTGACCTGGAAGCTTTTCCTGAAATGGCTGAACTCATCTACGTATCAAATGGTGATCCCGGGATTTCACGCGTGCGAAAAGGCAAGAAGTTTGAGTATTTCTACAAGGACAAAAAACTCACTTCCGAAAAACATTTACAACGTATCAAATCACTCGTTATTCCACCGGCATGGGAGAATGTCTGGATCTGTAAGGACGCAAATGGTCACATTCAGTGTACAGGAATAGATGCTCGTGGTAGAAAGCAATACAGATATCATCCGCTTTGGAACAAATCAAGAAACGAATCAAAATTCTCTAAGTTGAGTTCTTTTGGAAAAGCGATCATTAAACTCAGAAAACAGATAAAATCCGACCTAAACAAACAGAAACTAACTGAAGACAAGGTGATTGCAACAGTTCTTGCTCTAATGGATGAAACACATATCAGAATCGGAAACAATCAGTACGAAAAATCGAACAAATCTTACGGATTAACAACCCTAAAAGATCGTCACGTTGAAATCTCAGGAGACAATCTTAATTTCGCATTTGTAGGGAAGAAAGGTGTAAAGCACCAAATCTCATTAAAAAACAAACGTCTGGCAAAAATTGTAAAACAATGCAGAGATATTCCGGGAAAAGAATTGTTTCAGTATTACGATAAAGATGGAAACCGACAAAGCATAGACTCCGGAAAAGTGAATGCTTACCTCAGAAAATATACAGATGACTCTTTCAGTACAAAAGACATGCGAACATGGTCGGGAAGCGTTTACGCACTGCAAGGACTCAAAGAAGTAGGTTCAGCAGAAAATCAAACCTTACGCAAGAAGAACATTGTGGAGGTGCTCGACATGGTGAGCGAACATTTAGGAAACACCCGAACAGTTTGTAAAAACTATTACGTTCATCCAGCCATCCTTCAACTTTACGAAAACGACGAATTCGAAAAACTCACCAAGCGCCCTATTACACCAAGCTCATGGCTCAATGCAGAAGAAAAATTGCTACTGCGTATTTTGAAAGATAAACGATAAAAAAAAGGCTCGATCCATAAAGCGAACCGAACCTTTCCATATAACTTAACCGATGTTTATTCAAACGCCGTTCCAAGCATTTTATGAATAAGACCTCCAAGAACTGGTACAGGTTTTTTCTCACCATTGCTAGCGGCAATCACGCCCATTATCCATAGCGCTAATAATCCGCCAAAAAGCCCCAGCTGCAATAACAACAGAATTAACCAGCCAATTACCGGAATAAAAGCCAAGACCATTCCTAAGATCACAAACACGATAGAACTTCCGAATGAGAAAATAATCAATCCCAACATTTGACGAATATGAAATCCGTTGAAAGATCTTTCCTCGCCTTGTTTATCGCCATTCATTACAAGTGCAATGATCCACCCTATCAGCGTCATGTACGCCACAATAGCTACAGTTTTATCCTGTATTTGATTTGTTTCATTGTCAATAATTTCCATAAGTAAACGTATTAGTGAGTTACTAATCTAATAAAAAAATGAAACTGAGATAAACATGTGTTGAAAACATGACAAACTGATTATCAGGCAACAAACAGTTGCCTTCGAGAACCTCAGTAAACAAGATTCTAGATGTCAACAATTAGACCCCAAACAATGAATTCACAAATTCTTCCTTATAGAACACCTGCAAATCCTCCATTCCTTCACCAACTCCAATGAAGCGAACAGGAATACTCATTTGATCTGAAATACCGATAACAACACCACCTTTTGCAGTTCCGTCCAATTTGGTAATGATCAATCCTGTTAATGAAGTCGCTAAAGCGAATTGTTTTGCCTGTTCAAATGCATTTTGTCCGGTAGAACCATCCAAAACCAATAGAATTTCATGAGGCGCATCAGGAACAACCTTTTCCATCACACGCTTGATCTTCGACAGCTCATTCATTAAGTTCACCTTGTTATGTAAACGTCCTGCCGTATCAATAATCACCACATCTGCTCCTTGTGCTTTTCCGGAACTCAACGCATCAAAGGCAACAGAAGCTGGGTCGGCACCCATTCCCTGATGAACAATTGGAACACCAACGCGCTCTGACCAAATTATCAATTGATCAACCGCAGCGGCGCGAAACGTATCCGCAGCACCAAGAACCACTTTCTTTCCGGCAGACTTAAACTGGTGAGCTAACTTACCAATGGAAGTTGTTTTCCCAACTCCATTCACACCAACAACCATAATTACATGTGGATTTCCATTGTGTGATGGAATTTCATATTCTGTTGGCTGGCCAGAGTCCGTTTCTGACAAAAGCGCCGCAATTTCCTCTTTCAGTACATTATTCAATTCGTCGGTCCCAACATATTTGTCGCGAGCAATTCTATCGTTAATTCGATCAATAATCTTCAAGGTTGTTTCCACGCCTACATCAGAAGAAATCAGAATCTCTTCCAATTCATCCAGAACCTCGTCATCAACCTTTGATTTCCCAACAATTGTACGGGTTATTTTACCAAAGAAACTTTCCTTTGTTTTCTCTAAACCTTTGTCGAGTGATTCTTTTTTCTCTTTCGAGAACCAATTAAATAATGCCATAATACAAAGTTGCAAAAAATAGACTTAAGACTAAAGAGGAAAGACCAAAGACTTTGAAGATCTCTTCCAATGAAACTAGACGTTTGTCAGATTGAGTGTCAGCCGCGACTGATGTATCGAAATCGACAAACAAAAAAAACCCTGATGTCAGCGAACTGAATCAGGGTTATACAATATCTCGAAAAGAAGATTACTTAGCGAACCACTCTTTTACTTTGTCGTTGTGTACAATTTCAGATTTGAATGAAAAAGAACCAGTTTTATCAGATTTTGACATCTTGATAACTTTTGTATGCTCTTTTCCTCCTCCTTTTTGTAACGACGCTACTACTTTCTTTGCCATGACTTAATATTTTATGTATGAACCTGCGAGCAGATTATTACTTAATTTCTTTATGAACCGTCATTCTCTTAAGAATCGGGTTGAATTTCTTGATCTCCAAACGGTCTGGAGTGTTTTTACGATTTTTCATCGTAATGTAACGAGATGTTCCAGCCATCCCAGACTCTTTGTGCTCAGTGCACTCTAAAATCACTTGGATTCTATTTCCTTTTGCCTTCTTAGCCATTTCTTAATGCTTTGTGTCGACGAACGACAATTATTTTAAATACCCTTTCTCGCGAGCGTCTTTCAAACACGCAGAAATACCTTTCTTGTTAATTGTTCTCAACGCAGCTGCTGAAATCTTCAAAGTAATGAATGATTCAGATTCTGGAACGAAGAATTTCTTCGTTAACAAGTTCGGGTAAAACTTGCGTTTAGTTTTACGGTTTGAGTGAGAAACATTGTTTCCTACCATTACCGATTTTCCTGTGATTTGACAAACTCGTGACATTGTATTTTTATTTTCCTAATTCTAAAAGCGGGTGCAAAGAAAAGCAAAATCTCTTAAACCAACAACTCTTTGTGAGAAAAATTATTGTTTTATTCTTAAAAGATTACACCTCAACAGATTCAAAGCTGTTAAAACAGTCATCTGAATGTTGCGCTCTCTATTATCCCCAAACAGAAAGCGCTGCGAAGTTACGCTTTTTTCTGAAGCAATCGCTATCCAAACTGTACCAACAGGCTTTTCTTCTGTACCACCAGTTGGACCAGCAACACCCGTTACAGCAATACACCACTCAGTTCCAAGTACTTCCCTTCCGTTTTTCGCCATTTCCTCCGCAACCTCTTTTGAAACTGCACCATAACTAATCAATGTTTTTTCTCCAACATTTGCCAATTTCAACTTCAATTCGTTCGAATATGTAATCAATCCACCATTAAAATAGAAAGAAGATCCAGAAAGCGAGCTGATTGACGCACCAATTGCCCCTGCGGTGCAACTTTCAACAGTACCTACAGTTTCATTATTTGCGAGCAACAACTTTCCCACAACTTCAGCGAGCGTATCTTCTCCTTCCCCGTAAACGTGTTTCGGAATTTCATTTCTCAACTCAGTAAAGAATCCTTCTATAATTTTCTTGTCTTCTAATCCTTTAAAGGAAGTCAAACGTACTTTCACCATTCCCGGCGAAGGAAGATATGCGATGGACAAACCAGCCTCTTCTATTCTATTCTCCCAATCTGAAAATTGATCGGCTAAAAACGATTCACCAATTCCCTGGGTCAAAATGGTTCTTTGATAAATGGATCTTCTTCCGAATCGTTCTTCTACCAGCGGAATGATATGATCGGTAAAAATACCTTTCATTTCATAGGGAACTCCTGGCATAGAAACAACCAATGTAGAATCTTGCTCGAAAAGCATTCCGGGAGCCGTACCGTTTTGATTAAACAATACTTTTGATTTAGAAGGAACCAACGCCTGCTGAATATTTACGTCCAGCATTGGTCGGTTTCGTTTCTCGAAAAAGCCTTTCACGTGATTCAACACTTCGTCATTCTGAACCAATTCCGAATCAAAATAATCGCAAAGTACTTTTTTCGTGATATCGTCCTTGGTTGGACCTAATCCTCCGGTGATAATCACCAAATCGCTTCTTTTCACAGCAAGATCAAGGGAATCTATAATGTCCTGACGATGATCAGAAATGGTAGCAACGTGATTTACTTTATAACCGAGATTCGCCAGCTGGGAACCAATCCACGAAGCATTAGTATTAATCGTTTGTCCAATCAACAACTCATCTCCAATCGAAATTACTTCAATTCTAACCATATCCCGAAACCATTTTAAACTTTGGCAAATTTATTGCTAAGTTTGGACTAAATTGATTGAATATGAAATTTAGAATTGTTCTACCAGCGTTAATACTCGGATTTGCAGTTTCTTGTGAAGTTCTTGACGAAGCCGCTAACATAATCACACAGCCTACAGGGACTACAACTCAAGCACTTACAAACGGAGAAGTTATTTCAGGATTAAAAGAAGCTTTGAATGTTGGAATTCAAAACTCGGTAAACCTTACATCTATCACCGACGGATTTTTAGGAAACTCAGAAATTCGTTTACCTTTCCCTCCGGATGCAATTAAAGTGAAAGAAAAAGCACTTTCATGGGGACTTGACGAACAAGTAACAAAGATTGAAACAACGTTAAATCGTGCAGCTGAAGAAGCTACAAAAGAAGCATTACCTATTTTCAAGGATGCGATCTTAAACATGTCAATTCAGGATGGTTTTGCGATTTTGAACGGTGGAAACGGAGCGGCTACAAAGTACTTGAAAACAAATACAAGAGAAAAGTTAGCTATCGCTTTCGGACCAAAAGTTCAGGCTGCTATCGAAAAAGTAAAGCTGACAGAATACTGGAATCCGGTTGCAACGAAATACAATCAGGCAATGGCTATTTCCGGCGGACAAAAAGTAGAAACTGATTTGAATAAATACGTTACTGACAGAGCAATTGATGGATTATTCCTGATGGTTGAGAAAGAGGAGAATAAAATTCGTCTTGATCCGGCTGCTCGAGTAACTGATTTGTTATCAAAAGTTTTCGGAAGCATTGGAAAATAAGTTGCATCTCGACTCCGCTCGATGACCGGTGCTCAGAGTCCAATTAAATATAGAATTGAGAAGGAATTGGAGAAATCTAGTTCCTTTTTTTTATCTTCAATCTTTTACATTTTAGAATTTTCAATTTTGAATTAAATGAAGTATCCTCCGTCCGAATTAGTATTAAATGCTCATGGTGAAGTTTACCATTTGGGAATTAATCCGTCACAGATTGCTGATGATATTATTCTTGTTGGTGATCAGGACAGAGTAAAGCTCATTTCCAACTATTTTGACGAGATAGAACACCAAAGTCAACACCGCGAGTTTTGTTGTCATACCGGAACGTATAAAGGAAAACGAATAACAGCTCTTTCAACAGGAATCGGAACCGACAATATCGACATTGTAGTGAACGAACTAGACGCTTTGGTAAATATCGATCTAGCAAATAGAACCGATTCTAAAACGCAAAAATCATTGAGATTAGTTCGAATTGGAACTTGCGGCATTCTGCAATCATCAGTTCCTGTCCATAGTTTCATTTTATCCAAATATGCTGTTGGATTGGACAATGTGGCTCATTTCTACCCCATCGAATTTTCAAACGATGAACTGGAACTCGCTTCAACACTGGCGAAACATGCCAAATTGCCAGCTACGATCATTCCTTACGCTTCTAAATCCTCGAATGAACTGTTTAGTCTTCTTTCTTCAGAAAGAACTGTAGAAGGCATTACGATGACAAGTTCAGGATTCTATGCGCCACAAGGAAGGGCATTGCGTTTGGGCCTGAATGTTCCGGATATAAATGAGCAACTGGAAACTTATCGATTGAATGATCTCCTTGTCACCAATTTTGAAATGGAAAGCTCAGCTTTATTTGCGCTAGGAAAAGCAATGGGGCACGAATGTGCTACAATTTGTTTGGGAATAGCGAATCGTCCGAATAATGAATTTTCCAAAGGTTACGAG
>CAMLET010000037.1 GCA_946479125.1 uncultured Flavobacteriales bacterium | reverse complement strand
ATTCAAAATCCTGTACTTTCGGGTGTGCCGGTTCGATTCCGGCCCGAGGTACCAACGAAGTAGAAAAGCCTTTGGAGAAATCCAGAGGCTTTTTTCATTCATGAGCTTTTCTCGTCGTTGTTGCCTTTTTAATAACTCTCATTTTCGCTCTCTGTATAATTCCTCTTTTGCGTTTTATTTTTAAGAATGAGAAACGGAACGAGAATGAATGCTTTTATCACTTTCTCAACGAAGATTTATATAAATCCCATCATTGTTTTTCACTCCGCGAATTCTGCTTTAACTTGAATCAAAAAGTGAGTTATGAAAGAGTCAAATGCAACAGAGAACTTGAGTGGCGCAGCTGCCATTGAGAAAATAAAGGAATTGGTAAACCACGGCAGAACTTGTTTGATGATGACGGATCTAGACAATAAGCCGTGCACTGTGCGACCAATGGCACCACAAAAAGTAACGGAACAAGGCGAGCTACTGTTTTTTAGTGATCGTAGATCCAATAAGAATCATGATATTGAAGCATCATCAGATATGCATATCACCTTTTCCAATGATGGAGATAATGAATACATGAGTTTATTCGGAACAGCGAAAACATATCGCGATCAAAATGAGATTGATGAGCTGTACAACTCATTTGCGAATACCTGGTTTGAAGGAAAAGAAGATCCGAATTTGACGATTATCCGATTTTCTCCAAGTCAAGGGCATTATTGGGACAGCAAGCATGGTAAAGCAGTTCAAATGATAGGAATTCTAATAGGTGCCATAACTGGTAAACAAACAGACGATGGTTTGGAGGGAGAACTGAGACCTTAAACTCAAGTGAGTGGGATTTTTCAAAACCTTAACTATCTTTCCGGAAAAATCACCAAATGAAAAATCTAACGATAGGTAGTTTCTTATTGTTTCTGACCCTTTGTTCGTGCAATTCAGGTTCACAGGAAAAGGAAATTGCGAAGTTGAAAAAGGCAAATGCCGAATTGAAGGAAAAATTGGATTCATATCAGAATGCGATTGTAATCACTCGTGATAACATAAATAAGTATGTCGGTGCAATAGCGTTCGGTCCGGAGAAAGTAGCGATAAACGAGAAGTCGGAGATATTCACTTCCTTGTACTTACACGATTTACCAGTTGAGGTTGAGTGGACAACCGATCAAGAGAATCAATCAGAGGAAAGTAAAGGCCAAATTGTTCACTACATTCAAAATTCGTTTTCTGGTGCTGGAAAAAGAACGTTCACGGGTAATTACATGGTTAAATTTCCAAATGGAGAAGAATGGTCAATTCCATGGCAGAAAGAATTAATTGTGAAATAAATTTCAGGATTTGTAATATTGCGCCATGACAAAAAGAGAGACCAAAAAAGAAGCTTATCGCCAAATTGTAAAACAAAATAAAAGCCATCAGGAAGTTTTTGACGAATTAAGAGGAAGAAGTGAATTAGATTTGACTTCGCTTGCAACCTTGGTTGGTGCTGTTCCATCAGCTGAAAAACGTCAGCAGAATAAAACACTGGCTATTGTGTTTATTGCGGTATGTGCTATGGTAATATTGTTAAGAGTTCTTGGTGTTGCATCGCTACCACTGATATCGAATATGAATTTGCCTTTATTGATTTTTGCTTTGGCACTTGGTCTGGTTGTTCCAGTGGTTGCAATTATTGGAATGATAACCTGGAGAGTAGAAATGCTTACCGCCACTGCTGGACTTTTGCTCTTGAGTTTGATCAGAACATTCACGAACGACAAACAATTTCTGAATGATTCCATTTCTTTGATTTTTCTGATTCCTCACGTAACTGCAATTATTCTTGCGTTTTTTATTCCTTACCGCCTGAAAACAGGATACAGAGAAACAATTCTGAAGGAGGAAAAAGACGGAAGGGAAATCTCCAAAAAGACTGTAATCTTCGAAAAACAGGAGAAAGTACAGAGTTTCGATCTATTGGATTCATAGTCGATATATTAATCTTTTTTCATTTTTTATTTCGATTTTTCATTTTATTGGAGTATTTTCATTTTGACCAATTTTTACCAGAATGAAAAAACGACACGGGATTTCTATTTTCGAAAAAAGCTTAATGCTCGTAATGGCGCTGCTTTTAGTCTTGGTGTGCGTTACTGGTTCCTGGGTTTATAGTCGACTTTCTTCCATTGTAGACAGTGAGATGCCCAGCGAATATCGGGTGAGTAGAAAGAGCATTGTGTCGGACATGAACAATAATCTTTTGAAAGCGGATAATCTGACGTATGCGTTTTTATTCGAAGGAAATGAAATTGCTCAAATTCAGTTTAAAGGATTAAAAGGGAGAACATTTGACAAATTAGTCGGTTTAAAACACTTCCGGAAATCAGATAAAACCTATCAAAATCAAATTGAACAGTTGCATTTATTGCTCGATCAGCGCTTCGACAATCAGGAAGCAATGATGGCTATTCAGAATGAGAACCGTGTTGATGAAACCATGAGTATGGTGGTCAGCGAAGTTCAAAATAGTCGTTCCAACATAAAAATTGATGAACCACAACAAGCCGCAGCTCCGGTTACTGAAGAGAAGAAAAAATGGTTCAAGCGTAAGAAGGAACAACCTGCTGTTGCAAAAGTAGAGCAGCCGCGTATCAATCCAAATCAAATTGCCGAGCAAAGCAGACAGCAAATCAGTTCTAAGCTGCGTTCTGTTCAGGAAAGAGCGGTTTCAAAGGAAGATTACGAAAATGAGTTGAAGCTTGATCTGGAACAGGAGAATACGCTTATAACTAAAAAAATAAATGAACGTTTTCGTACAATTCTATTGGCAGATAAGCGTGATCTGGAGAAGGAAACGCACAAAGCGAAAGCCGCTGCTAAAGAAACGAACAGCATCATTCTCGTCTTCCTTTTGATTTCGGTTTTACTCATTGCAACCATCGTGTGGTTAATGGTCATGATCTTTAGAAAAACCAGATCTACCAGTGAATACTTGAGAACCGCAAAGGAAAAAAGTGACCAGTTGACCGAAGCAAAATCGCGTTTCCTGGCAACAATGAGTCATGAAATTCGAACTCCTTTAAATGCCATTTCTGGTTTCTCTGATCAGTTGTACTACGAAAAACTTCCAACCGAAGTACATCACAAAGTAGATATCATTCGTTCTTCAGCGCAGCATTTAACCCAAATCACCAACGAAGTCCTCGATTTGAGTCGTTTGGAGCGAGATCACATTCAGCTGGAAGCTATTCCGTTTAACATAAAGCGTGAAATTACAGCTGTTCAGGAGCAGTTTGGTTTCCAACTGGGCAGTAGAAACAACTCCCTGAAATTGGATGGCGAACTAAAAGATTGGGTGTTGATTGGTGATCCGCTCCGTTTCCGCCAAATGTTGATTAACCTGATTGGAAACGCGAATAAATTCTCTGAAAATTCGGAAATCATCATCGACTTTAAAGCAAAAGAAGTAAAGGGTAAATTGCAAGTTGAGATTTCTGTCATTGATCATGGAATTGGAATAGAAAAATCGCATCTTGAAAACATCTTTCAACCCTTCGAGCAAGCTGACATATCTGTAGCCAGAAAGTACGGTGGAACTGGATTAGGGCTTAGTATAACTAAGATTATAATTGATAAGATGAATGGAAAAATAAGTGTAAAAAGTACGCTCGGAAAAGGAACTGCTTTTACACTGAAATTTGAACTCCCTATTGATGAGTCTGAATTACATGAAGAAGAAACCAGAAAGGATTTTTCATTCTTAAGAAACAAAACTGTTCTTTTAGTTGATGACGAACCTTTCAACCGATTGTTATTGAAAGCTATTTTCGACGGTGTTGAAATGACTTTGCTGGAAGCTGCTAATGGTTTAGAGGCGCTTGAAATCATTGAGAATAATGAAATTGATGTCGTTCTGTTGGATGTGCATATGCCGGAAATGGACGGAAACGAGTTAGTTGCCCGAATTTCTGAATCGAATAGAGAAGATAAGTTGATAGTAGTTGGTTTAACAGCTTCACTCGACGACGCAACGCGTAAGAAAATGCTGCTTGAAGGCTGGACCGAAGTGCTTACCAAGCCAATTAAACCTGAGGAATTGAGTGAAATTCTTCAGCGATTAACAGTTACAAATCAAGAAATTATAGATATGGATAAGACAAATTTTGAAGGACTCAAAAAGTTGAGCAACAACAACATGGTCATTTACCGCGATTTGTTGGAAACATTTGTAACATCAACCAACAACGGAAGAAATGCATTGCAGGCTTTATTGGCTGAACAACAATGGAATTCTATAGGCGAAAAGGCCCATCAATTGGCTGCCCCGTTCAAACATTTTGATGCGATGCAATGTTATGGAACGTTGAAGGAAATTGAGAAATTAGGAAAGAGCAATGAATCCACGGATAAAATTCCGGCGTTGGTTGAATCGTTTTTAGAAGATTCGAGCAGCGTTTTGGAACAAATACAAACAGAGATTAACACACTTTAGATGAACAGCGAAAGTACACCGCAAAAGATTTTTATTGTCGAAGACAATGATTGGTATCAGCGATTGCTGGTACACACCATTTCAATGAATCCGGATTATGAGGTTCATGCGTTCTCAACTGCGCAGGAAATTTTGGATAGATTGGATGAAATGCCCGATTTGATCACGATCGATTATCGCTTACCAGATAGTACAGGTGAGGAACTTTTGAAAACGATTCTCACACGTATCCCCGGAATTCAGGTAATTGTGATCTCCGAACAGGAGGACATTGAAACCGCCGTAAGTTTGCTGAAATTGGGCGCTTACGATTATATAGTGAAAGGAAACGATATACAGAATCGTTTGTTAAACACTATTTTGAACGCACAACAGAAAACGCGACTCCTTAAGAAGATCGAGCGTTTGGAGCAGGAAGTGCAGACAAAGTACAATTTCGACGATACCATTATTGGTCAAAGCTCGAAAATGCAGCGCGTTTATGCCTTGCTTCAGAAAGCCATTAACAATAACATTACGGTAAGTATTTCGGGAGAAACCGGAACAGGAAAGGAAGTAATTGCAAAAGCAATTCACTACAATTCGGTTTACAAGAACAAGCCTTTTGTTGCAATTAACATGGCTGCCATTCCAAAAGAGCTTTTTGAAAGTGAATTGTTTGGTCACGAAAAAGGTGCGTTTACCGGTGCTAGTCAAACCCGAATTGGAAAGTTTGAAGAAGCCGATGGTGGAACACTGTTTTTAGATGAGGTTGGTGAAATGGATCTGGTATTCCAGGCGAAACTCTTACGCGTATTACAAGAGCGTGAATTGACTCGCGTTGGGAGTAACAAGGTATACAAGTTCACTTGTAGAATCATAGTTGCAACACACAAGAACTTGCTGCAGGAAGTGAAGGATGGAAATTTCCGTGAAGACCTTTATTACCGTTTATATGGTTTGCCAATTGAACTTCCGCCATTGCGTGAGCGTGAGAAGGACATTTTATTGCTGTGTAAGAGCTTTATTGAGAAATTCTGTCACGAGAACAAGTTCGATCAAAAGAAATTGAGCTCCGAAGCACAGAACAAACTTTTGGCTTATCCATGGCCTGGAAATATTCGTGAATTGAAAAGCGTTATCGAATTGGCGGTTGTAATGTCCCTTGAGGAAACCATTCAACCCGATGATGTTGTTTTGGCAAATAGCGATGTGCTTTCCGGAATTATGGGCGAAGAAATGAGTTTGAGATCGTATAACCGCAGAATTGTGCAGTTGTTTTTAGACAAGTATAACAACAATACAAAAGTAGTTGCCGACAAGTTAGATATTGGTCAAACAACCATTTATCGCATGCTAAAAGAGGAGGAAGAAGTCTGATCTCTTTTCAAAATGAAAATTTTTTTTTCAAAATGAAAAGAAAATTGAAATAGTCAAAAAGCTAAAGCCCTGAAAAACAGGGCTTTTTTTATTTGTGGCACGTTTGGCACGTTCTTTACAATAGGATAAGCACTGAAATGCTAACAACAATAGAATTAAATCTCAAAATTCTGAATGTTATTGGTTCATGAAAATGGATGGCAATGCAGGCAGAACGAAGTGATTCTACCAACAAGCAGATTAAAGCGATAATCTGTGTTAAGCAAGCAGAAC
The DNA here is from genome assembly GCA_946479125.1 of uncultured Flavobacteriales bacterium. The sequence continues at coordinate 6,205 of CAMLET010000037.1, read as the reverse complement.
AATGGGTAAAGCAAGAAGTAAGCAGTTTGATGGTGACATTAATAGCTTAGGAGATTGGTTTCGTGGGTTTGAATAAAAAGTTTTGAGTTAGAGTTACTTTCAAACTGCTTATACTTCTAAAAGTATCCTGTAGAAAAATAATTGATCCGTTTATCAAGAGATAATCAAGATATTCTATCAATAGTCAATGCGTGGTTAGGTATTAGGTTAGGTATTAAGGTATGATTTACAGTTGAGCATGACTTTGATGGTATTATAGTGTGTTAGTCAAAAAGACCTCTGTTCTTTGAGCAGAGGTTTTTTATTTGTACATACTGTGAAAAAGCAGTACATTACTATTACCTATTCAACACATTCCGCTATGAAGAAAACAATAGTTGTTGCCATTCCAGGTATAGGAACGAAGCAGCGAAATTTTTCCATTCCACTTGAAAATGACATTCGTAAGCACGCTTATGGAGATGAGATGCTGGCTCAATTTCAACTGATAGAATTACTACCTTTTAAAGATTCTCTTGCGGATTTTAATCAGAGAAATCTTTACGAAAGAATTGATGCTGAGAACGATCTTGGAGGAATTTTGAGTTTACGCGAATTTGTGATGAGTGCGTTTGGTGATGCACTTACGTTTGAACGCGACCGAGACAGAAAGAATTCAACATATAAAGTGGTTCATCGCTACTTGCGTGATGAATTCAAGAAGATCAATGCTTTACTCGATGAGCATCCGGGTTCCCGATTTATAATCGTTGCTGGATCGTTAGGCGCGCACGTGCTCTCTACCTACATTTGGGATGCTGATCATAACCTTGGAATTTTTGAAGAACATCATGCCGATAGATCTGAGAACCTGAGAAACCTCGATTATCTCGCAACTATTGGCTGTAACATTCCGCTTTTTGTTTCAGGTTATGCCGCAAATGAAATCATCGCTTTTGACAAACGCAACATTCATTTCGACTGGGATAATTTCTACGATAAAAACGATGTTCTTGGATGGCCATTACAACAACTCAGTCCGTCGTACCGTGTTTTGGTAGACGATTTTGAGATAAACACAGGGTTGTATATTGGCTCTCATATCCGTTATTGGGATGATAACGACTTTACAAAACCATTTACGAGAAAATTGATTGAATTACATTCAACATAGTGGCAGGTCGCGAACTGCCACTACAAGTTTTACATCATTAAAATTTCTTCCAGGCAATTACAACAACTTCGATAATTGCTCCTAAAGGAAGCGCGCTTACAGCGTATGCTGCTCTTGTTGGTCGATGATCTCCGAATACCTCTGCGTAAATTTCGTTTACCGCTTTAAAATCGTTGATGTCTTGCAATAATACATTCGCGTACGTGACATCATTCAATGTGCAGCCTGTTTCTGCAAGTACTGCTTCAATGTTTTTAAAAACTTGTCGCGTTTGTGCTTCTAATCCTTCAACCAAGGTGTTTGAAACCGGATCTAAACCAACCTGACCAGAAAGAAAAACAGGAACCCCGGGTTGTGTTGGAACAATTCCCTGAACGTATGGACCAACTGCTGCCGGAGCATTATTGCTATGTAGAATATTCATATGATTTATTTTCGTGTTAAAATTTAGAGGGATTAGGCAGTTCCGATTTAATCGGGACTGCATCTTTGCGCCCTTACTTCTTTGCGTTTAAGATTTAAAATTACCGCGAAGAAAGAAGAGCGCAAAGAGAATTGCAGAATATTCTGCAATTCATCATTTCTGCTTAATATTCAAACTTTCAATTGAAAATGCGAAAACTTAAGACTTGAGTGGTAAACGAACCACCATTGTTGTTCCTTTTTCACTGGTACTTTCAATGTAAATGTCACCATCGTGACCAGTAATAATTTGTTTCACCATTGCCAATCCCAAACCTGTACCTGTTGTTTTGGTGGTAAAGTAAGGTTCAAAAATGGTGTTGATCTGTTCTTCTTTAATTCCTGAACCATTGTCAGATATGCTGACGTAAACATTGTCTTTTTCAACTTTCACTTTCACATTGATCTCAGCGTGCTGACCAATGATTACCGCTTGAATTCCGTTCGCGATAATGTTATTGAATACGCGAACAAGCATTTCTTTATCGGCTTGCATAGGCAAACTGATGTATGAGTTGTGCAATTCAACATGCGCTTCTGAGTTATTTTCGAAAAGACCAATTACGTTTTTGAGAATTTCCACCAAATCAATGTTCGACATAATGGGTTGTGGAAGTTTCGCGAAGTTGGAGAAGGCATTGGCAATACCAGTTAAAGCTTCAATTTGCTCAATCAAGGCATTGGTTACTTTGGTGATTTTCTCCCTGCTACTTGGATCATTCGGATCAAATACGCGTTGCAAATGCTGAACGCTCAATTTCATTGGTGTCAACGGATTTTTAATCTCATGAGCAACTTGCTTGGCCATTTCTCGCCACGCACCTTCACGTTCACTTTGAGCCAGTTTCAAAGCTGCTTCGTCCAATTCCGTCAATTTCTTATTGTATTCTGCTACTAACGCTCCAATTTCGTCGTTGCTTTTGTAAGCAATATGGGCGTTGTGTTGACCAAACGAAACATTGGAAACACTTTTGCGGATCATTCGCAACGGTTTTGTAATCCATCCACTGACGAAAACGGCTCCAACAATGGAAAGCACCAATAGGAACATCACCACATTCAAAATGGCAACGAAGAAACTTTGTACCTGATTTTCGAATTCGCCTTGCTGCGCAAAATGTTGCACATTCAGGTAACCCAGAAGATTTCCCTTATTGTCGCTCAACGGAATGTAAGCGGCATAAAAACCTAAACTTCCAATAGTTTCTTTGATAATACATTCCGACTTTCCTTTGAACTTCATTTCGCGAATGGCCTGCGGCTGCATTTCTTCGCCAAGAAGTCCGATGTTGTAAAGCTTTTGCCTTGATGATGCTACCAAAAATCCTTGCGGTTGGTAAAAATTGATATCCGTTTGGTAGGTTCTCGACCAATTGATGAGTTGATCTTCCAGTTCATGTTGATCGCGGACATTGAAAATTCCACGTTTGTTCAATGCTTCAATGTGCAAAGAACGCAGCTTTTGACGAATAGTAGATTTGCTGTTATTGTCGTACTGATTACGGATAAACGTTCCACTACCAATGCTGAAGCCGATAAGGGAAAGCACCACCAAAAGAATCATTACCAACTGAATTCGTGTTGCCAATGATGATAGTTCGAAGGTTTTTCCAATAGAATTGGACATGACCAAACGGAAGATCAGGAAGAGTAAACCGTAAGCAATTACGAGGAAAGAAATGGCTGTTACAGAATCGATGAATCCGGTTTTGGCTTTACTCAGAACCAGGGCATTTTTCCCTGAACTTTTGTAGATCACATGCGACATCTCGCTCGTTTCTACCCAATGAATTCCTTTTCCTTTCCAATTCGTGAAGGTTTTAATATCGCGTGGATATTCCGCATCACCCTCGTTTCTGATCAATTTATCGTTCAGGTATTTCGCAATCGAATATTCTGAAAGAGCTTCGAACACATTGGTTTTATCGGAGATCAACAAACGCGGAAAACCAATTTCTTCCGGAATTCGTTTTGATTTCAATCCACCGTAAAGTGCAACTGTTTCTGTTGAATCGGAATTTTGCAGGTTGAGTTTGAAGCAGTATACAAACTGACTTTGGTCGTCCTGAATCAAATGTAAATCAGGATCAATTTCTGACACTTTACCGTGCGTAGAAATCAGTTTATCCAATTCTGCCTGCGTATATTCTCCCGACTTGGTGGTTTCGCCTTCTTTGAAATAGAAACACTCCAAATCATATTGTTCCCAGTAACCATTGAAAAAACGGTTTTCAAAAACCTCTTTCAATTCTCTCGTTGTTGGTTGAAAAGAAGTATCAAAAAGGCGTTTACAGTATGGTTCGTGCTGAATTTGACTCTTCAGGTTGGCAAACTCAACTTCTGTATTGATATCTTGTTCTTCGGCTAGATTACGTGCATAAACTTCACGAATAGCACGTTCTTTTTGGTTTGAAAGAATATCAATATTAATGGTAGTTGCGGCCGAGAAAAGAAGCAGGACAAGGAGAATATAATTGAAGCTCCAGCGTCCATCTTTCCAGGCAACAAGCCATCCAACAGCGTAGAAGATCACCAAAGGCCAGATCAACAATGCCTGATTCGAATCGGAAAACAAAAAGGTGAGTAGAACTGAACAACCTGCAATGAAAATCATGTATAAAAACAACCAGATCCTGGATGATTTCCATTTGATGATCGACTTATAAGAATAGAAGCTCAGTTGGATAAACCACCAACCTGTAATTGCGATTAATGCCAGTAGAATGTAGCTGTAAATATCCAGCTGAAGAATATTGGTGAGTTGAGGAGAAAGGCTTGAGTTTTCCAGAATTTCTGCTGCCAACATTGGGAAGGCTGGAACAACAATTGGCATCATAATCAGCGCAATGATCAGGCTCAATTTCGACCCAACACGATCAAGGAATATCGGAGCAAAACTTAATCCTGTTAGAATTCCGCAAACAGCCCAGAGGATTAAAATGGCCATGTTTGGAATCCAGTCGCCCAAAGCTAAAATGGCGGCGTCAAGCAACGAAGTGTTTTCAAGCCACGAGAACGGATTGAAATATAAACTGAGGAAAGGAATACTGATTACGCCAACTGCCAGAAGAATTCTGGATGGAATGGAAGTTAGTTTACTGCTCAAATAATGCCAGGCTACAATAAACATGAGCATGATGAGAATGAACATCCAAACCAAAGGTTGTTGGTGATGGTGAACATCGTCGGAAACGCTGAGCCCAACCAGTGTATTTCCTTTGTTGTCTTTTAGTACGTGTTTTACAGATTCTACATCTATTGTAAAATGCTCTTCTCCAAAAGGTTCGAAGAATTCGTTTTTCAGATAGTCGTTTGAATAAGGGTATTTGTGTTGAACTCCAAAACTTATCGCTAAAAGTACATTTCCGTGTTCCCGGAGAACGGTATAATACCAGCCATTTTCCAATTGATTTAGTCCGGCAACAGGGAAATGAAGTTCTGCAAATCGGTTAATGGGCAATGAATTCGAGTTCCAATAGATTAAGCTGTCGCGGCGATAAACGTGCACGAAGAACCCTTTGTTTTCATTGGAACAAAATTGATCGAATTGGCTTGGAGTGCTCTTGAACCACTGTTTTTCAACCTTATGTGAAAAGCGTTCTGCTTCCGTTTGTCGGTTGGAAAATGTGGATTGTAGATGGTCTAAATTATGGGTATATGGAGTTGGCAGGGTAAATTGCAACCACAGTAATGGAATCAGAAAAACGATAAATAAGTAGAAATGTATCCGTTTCTTTAGGAAAGATCCGAGGTTTCTAAGCATTTCATTAATGGTGTTAATTCCAGCATCAAACGTTCAAATTCCACATCTGACTGATGATCGTTATTGAATTTGAAGTTGGCTTCATCAACGTAAGGTAGTAAGAATTTTTCGTAGCAAGGTAAAACGTGCTTGTTCCACTGATACATAATATCCTGATGCGAATAACCACGTGTTTCCTGATCGCGGTACAAACGTCTGTCGAGCTGAACATCCAAATCTACATGCACGAAGATCGAATAATCCAGTTCCTTTTTAATTTCTTCATATTCAAAAAGGAACAATCCTTCAATGATGATCAATTCGGAAGGCTCAAGCGTGATAAGCACATTTTTTTCAGGTGGAGCATTGAAATGGTATTCTTTCACCTCAATAGGTTCTCCTCGTTTCAGCGCCAGAAAATCGCGAACTAATTTCTCTTTATTCAAGGCGGTTGGCAAATCAAAATTCACCTTTCCAATTTCATCTTTGGATTGACGTTCTAATGGCAAATAGTAATTGTCCATAGAGAACACGGTAGGTTTAAAACGAGCAAATTCTTCAGAAACCCGTCTTAACAATGTTGTTTTACCCGAACCGCTACCTCCACAAATACCAATGATCATTTTGCAATATATTCAAACGTTATTTCGCCTTTAACCGGTAATTGTTTTGGATCAAAAACCAACCATTTGTCGGAAAGCGAGCTTACAAATTTAGCAGGAAATTTGTCAGTAATTAATCTACTTGGGTTAGAAGTTGTTTGGTTTACCGCACTTGAGATAAAACCTGTGGTAGTGTTGTACTGATGCATGTGAGAATCGGCAGTTGTGTTTTTCACGAACCATGCA
>CAMLET010000036.1 GCA_946479125.1 uncultured Flavobacteriales bacterium | reverse complement strand
CTCAGTTCAATTCATACTTGGGCAGCATCTCGCAGAAACTTCGCAAAAATCATTCTTGGTCGATCAAAACTGTACTTCGAATTATACGAGGAAAAGCTTGTTGAATATGGGATTCCGCAGGAATTGAAATATTTATCTGTCATTGAATCTGCATTACAACCGAAGATTAAATCCCACGCTGGAGCTCTAGGTTTGTGGCAATTCATGTACGCAACCGGAAAACATTACGGCTTGGCTAACGATAGTTATATCGATGAACGCATGGATCCGGTAAAAGCCACTGATGCGGCTTGTAGAATGCTAAAGAAATTGTACAACATTTACGGCGATTGGAATCTGGCTCTTGCTGCTTATAATGCCGGACCAGGAAACGTAAACAAGGCGATCAAGCGTTCAGGAGGAAAAAGAACTTACTGGGAAATTCGTCCTTTTTTACCACGTGAAACTCAGAATTACGTTCCCAATTTCATTGCCGCTTCATACCTGTTTACATATCAAACAGAACATAACATTGTTCCTGCAGCTGCGAAAGTGCATTATGTTCAGCTAGACACCATGTGCTTGAATAGAAGCATGCACATGCAAACGATCGACGCACTAGTTCATTGGTCGGTAGAAGAAATTCAGGCAATGAATCCGGTTTACAAGACAACTTACATTCCAAATACATATCCACAACAATGTATTACCGGACCATTAGAGAAAATTGGTCTTTTGGTGAGTTTGGAAGATACCTTGTACATGATCGAACGGAAGAATTTTGGTTCAGGTGGAACAGCTACTCCAATAAACACACCTACTCCAAACAATGCTTCAAATCAATTGGTTGTATCCGATCCAAAGCCGGAAATTGTTCCTAAAACAAAAATGGTTACTACTACAAAGTATACCTATCACCGCGTTCAATCGGGTGAAACATTAGGAAAAATTGCGGCTGACTACAATGTTTCGGTTCAAAATCTGATGGAATGGAACAACCTGACAACAAGCGAAGTTGCGGCAAACAAGGTGTTGAAGATCCAAACTCAGGTAACAACAGAAATCCCGAATCCTGAATACATTGAGCCACAGCCTCAGGATACAGTTCAAACAGAACTTCCAACACCTACTCCAACGCCAACTCCTCCGGCGACTATCAAAAAATACTACACGGTGAGAAGTGGCGATAGTTATGGAAAAATTGCTCAACGTCATGGAACTACGGTTACACGTTTAAAGCAATTGAATCCAGGAGTTAATCCAGCTAAAATTCAGGTTGGGCAAAAGCTTCGTGTAAAATAAGCTCATGCAACTGGCTGTTGTAATTATTACACTAAACGAAGAGCGAAATATTCGTCGTTGCTTAGAATCTGTTCAAGGCTTAGCTGATGAAATCATTGTTCTTGATGCCTTTTCTACAGACAACACAAAACAGATCTGCGAAGAATTCAATGTAAATTTCGTTGAAAGAAAATGGGAAGGATATTCCGCATCGAAAAACTATCTGAATTCATTAGTTGAATCACAGTACATTCTTTCGTTAGATGCAGACGAGGCTTTAAGTTCCGAACTTTATTCAGAAATAAAAACGCTAAAGAAAAGTGGATTTTCAGGAACTTATTCAGTAAATCGCTTAACGAATTATTTAGGCAAGTGGATTAAGCATTCAGGCTGGTTTCCTGATATCAAACCACGACTTTTTCCAAAAGAAGGAAGTTATTGGTCGGGAGAATATGTTCACGAAGTTCTTATTCATCCCGATTCACCGGAACAAATTTTTAAAGGTGTATTGGAGCATTACTCCTACTATTCCTACGAAGATCATAGAGCGAGGGCCGATAAATATTCATACCTGACAGCGCAGAAATTCAATGCTGCCGGAAAAACAGCAGGAATTCTAAAACCATATTTCAGTGCAGTTGCTCGATTTATTAGCATGTATTTCCTTAAATTAGGATTTCTGGATGGCTGGGCAGGATTTAAGATCGCTCAAATTTCAGCGCAATCGAATGTGGTAAAATACAAGGAACTTAGGAGATTGAATCGTGAAAAACGTTGATTGGAACAACAAACACATTGTCATTAGTAGAACCGACAGTATTGGAGATGTGATTCTCACACTTCCGGTTTGCGCGAAATTGAAGGAACTTTATCCCAATTGTACAATTACCTTTCTTTGTAAGCGATACACTTCAGCAATTGTAAAGAATTACGCATGTGTAGATCATATCTTAATTGCAGATGATCTCCAGAAAGATTCTTTTCAGGAACAAATCCAGACAATAGCTAATTCAGGTTATGATGCCGTTGTTCATGTATTTCCAAATAAGCTTTTTGGAAAGCTATTCAAAAAGGCAAAAGTGAAATACAGAATCGGAACTTCTCACCGCATTCATCATTGGTTTTCATGTAATATTCGCCCTAGATTCACTAGAAAGGGTTCAACACTTCACGAATCTCAACTAAATTTTAAATTGCTTGAATTCTTTGGTATAACTGCAGTTCCAAGTCTTAAAGAGATCAAAAATTACAATCATAATTTTCAAGTTCCAAACGTTGAATTTCATTCAGAAATAGCTTCTCTTGATTTTGAAAACACTATTTGTTTGCATCCAAAATCGCAAGGAAGCGCAGTTGAATGGCCAATGGAAAAATATTCTGAACTGGCTTTAAAACTGGTTGAACAAGGAAAAACCGTTTGTTTCACAGGGACTGATAAAGAAGGTGAACTGTTTAGAAACCTGATTCCGAAACACGAGCAAATCGTAGATTCAACAGGCAAACTAAACATCAATCAACTCCAATACCTAATCAAAAAAAGTTCGGGATTGGTTGCCTGCAGTACCGGACCGCTTCATATTGCTGCCATTTTAGAGCGAAAAGCAGTTGGATTATTTTGTCCGCGAGTTCCCATTCATCCTGGAAGATGGATGCCAATCGGCACGAATGCTGTAGCTATTGTAAACGATCCTAATTGTGAGAAATGTAAGAAAGGAATTCCTTGCGACTGTATCACAAAGATCAACGTCGACAAGGTTTTAAACGAACTAAACAAATAATTCATGCGTCCAACACTCAGCATATTGATCTATACGAATTGCTGGGTTGCTTGTTGTGTAGCTTCATTGGTTTTTGGAATCTCTTATTACTATCATATTGCAGATGCCTGGCTCTATGGAATTTGGAGTTTTACAGGAACCGTCAGTGCTTATCAAGCTCACCGTTTAATTCGTCTTCGCCAGCTTCAATATACAGTTCGTAGCAACAGACGCTTACTTTGGATGCAGAATACTTATACCTTCCAATGGATTTGGTTAGTCGTTAATGCTTTGGCATTTGCAACATTGAGTTTATTCATTCCATTGACATTTGCAACTATTTTATTAATTGCACTAAATGCAATTATAGTAGGACTTTACGTTCTACCGCTTCCTTTTTTGAAAAACGGATTCAGATCTTTACCTTTTGCAAAAAACATTCTTATTTCACTGAGCTGGACGTGTATCATCCTTGTTCCATTCACATCTAATAATCTTCACTTCGACTGGCGAATTCCGGTGCTGATCTTTATTTCCGTTTTTGCTCAGATCGTTCCATTTGATGCACGCGACAAAGATTACGACGATCAGCGAATGCGAACCATTCCTCAACTCATTGGTACAAATGCATCACGATTCTTTGGCTTCGGATTACTTCTCCTCGCACTCGTTTTTCAGATCCAACTTATCGGATTTCACTGGATCTTACCTTTCACCATTTTCTGTGGAGCCGTTGGACATTTAATTCCATTTAAAGTAGGTTATCAATTGCGATTGGAATTCATGTGGGAATTACCTTTAGGGTTAATGGGTTTGTGGTTTGTTTTAAACACATAGTCACATAGTTTTTCACATAGAGCATATAGCTAATTTGGCAGCTCCTTAATCCAAATAATTTATTGAATCTTGTCAATAACAAACTATGTCTCTGATGTTTTTACTATGTGACTATGTAGCAAAGAACAAAAATTAACAACTTACTAAAACGATTTTTTCTTACCTTGTAAGCTCTAAAAACCAGTAACTTATGAAAAAGGCAGTTCTTTCATTCGTTTTAATTGCATCGATAGGAGCTCTAATGAGCTTCTCAAAAGTTCCTAATTCTAATGTTAGCTACGGAAAATTTGGTGGAGATGGATATTCCGCACCTCAAATTACTCTTAACGAAGATCATACGTTTCATTACGTTGACAAGACGGATAAGAATAATCCAATTGACATTAATGGAAAATGGAAAATTGTAGAAGAAGAGCTTTACTTACTCGATGTTAACAACAAGAAGGTGATGGATGAATTCGAGATCACTCGGGAAGGAAAATGTCTGAAAGCGAGAAAAGGAATGGCATTCTATACGCTTTGTAATTGTTAATCTCGCGTCGTACACTAAATTGAAATTCCTCTAAACAACCGGATTTCTCGAAATCCGGTATAAAAGGGATATCCCTCAGATACCCAAATTTCTAAAATTCATCGTCAATTAAGCATTAACCCAAGCCTTAAATTCATGGTGAATGCATAAATATCCAGTCCTTAGTCTACAGTCCAATGTCTTCGGTCTTTTTGTTAACTTTGCCAAAATTTTAGCTCAAATTCATGGCAACAATTGCATCTTACGATTTTCAGAATAAACGTGCTTTGGTACGTGTTGATTTTAATGTTCCGTTGAACAAAGAAACGATGGAAGTTACTGACGATACTCGAATTCGTGCAGCTTTACCAACCATCAAGCACATTCTTGAAAACGGTGGAAGTGTTGTTTTAATGTCGCATCTTGGTCGACCAAAAGAAGGTCCTGAAGACAAATTTTCATTGCGTCACATTATCGGAAAAATTGAGTCTTTGTTAGGTAAGTCAATCAAGTTTGCTTCTGATTGTGTTGGCTCAAGTGCTTATGCCATGAGTTCTTCACTAAAGCCAGGTGAAGTTTTGCTATTGGAGAATGTTCGGTTTTACAAGCAGGAAACCGCAGGAACCGAAGCTTTTGCGCAAGATTTGGCAAAACATGGTGATTGTTATGTTAACGATGCATTCGGAACGGCTCACAGAGCACATGCTTCTACAACGGTAGTTGCAAAATCATTCCCAAACGATAAAATGTTCGGTTTCCTTTTAGAAGCTGAAATCAAAAGCGTTGATCGTGTTTTAAACAGCACAGATAAACCACTTACGGCGATTGTTGGTGGAGCAAAAGTTTCATCAAAGATTACCATTATCGAACGTTTATTGGAGAAAGTGGATAATCTGATTGTTGGTGGTGGAATGGCTTACACTTTTGTAAAAGCGCAAGGTGGTGAAGTTGGCTCTTCTTTAGTAGAAGATGATTTCTTGACTACGGCGAATGAAATTCTGGTAAAAGCGAAAGAAAAAGGAGTAAATATCTACATCCCAACAGATACAATCGTTGCTGATAAATTTGACAATGCAGCAAGCAGACAGTTGGTTCCAATCGGCCAAATTCCTTCAGGATGGATGGGATTGGATGTTGGTCCGGATACAATTAAGGCATGCGCTGAGATCATCGAAAACTCTAAACTGATTCTTTGGAACGGTCCAATGGGTGTTTTTGAGATGAGTAATTTCCAGAAAGGAACTGCTGAAGTGGCTCAATCAATTGTAAGAGCTACCGAAAAAGGTGCGTTTTCATTAATTGGAGGTGGAGATTCTGTTGCCGCTATTAATCAATTCAATCTTGCTGATAAAGTAAGTTACGTTTCAACTGGTGGTGGGGCAATGTTGGAGTATTTGGAAGGAATTGAACTTCCGGGAATCAAAGCAATTCGCTCTTAAGTTTGATCAAAAAAATCTTCTTCGCACTTCTTGTTTTAACTCAACTTTGGTTGTTGTTCTTCGTTTTCGGAGATAGCGTCATTTATGTTAAATCAGGTATTTACCGGTGGTTTCCTTATCTGATCATCATTGGTGGAATTCCGTTTTCTATTTACTTTCTGCTACAACAATATCGTGGCAAAAAAGAAGTAAAGCAAATGGTTTCAGGAGCGAGTATTCTGTTGGTTGGTCCCGTCTTTGGAATTTGGGCATATTTTACTTCAGAAGCTGATCTCGAGAAAAACGGTGTTCAGACTAAAGGTCTTATTATTGAATCGGGCAGAAATGTGAAATGTGTTTTCCAAGTTGAAGGTAAAATATACTCAAGCTTCGCCATAAGGAATGTTGACCACAAAGTTGCGTCGGGCGATTTTGTGACAGTCATCTACTCCAAACGGAATCCAGAGAACAACAAGGTTCCGATTTTGCAGTAGTACTGAACGGCATGATTTTGGCTAAAAACCACGATATTACCAAACTGATTTATGAAAATTCTACGCACAGCTTTCTTATTGTTCTTCTTTACTCAGGCTTTTGGTCAGGAAGATTACAAAGTCCCACGTTTACGAAAAGTTGCCATTGGCAACTCTGGAACGTATGCTTACATGCCGTCTGAAAACATTGAAGTTGATCTTTCCTATTCGGAAGACAGTTCTGAAGTCTATACAACGGAATATGATGATGGAAACTATCATTTCTCCATAATTGTTGTTAAACTGAAGTCAACCTTGCTTGAAAGTCCAGAAGACAAAACTAACCTACTGGAATCTTATCTGGATTTTTTACAAACTCAATTCGAGGTTACAAGTGCTGCTGGTTATGGTGAAGGTCATACAATGGAAAGTGAACCAGATGCTATTGGTGTACTCGATTATTGGGTAGATAAAGATGACGATCACTGGGAAGTGAAAGGCTGGGCAAATTCAAATACGCTTGGAATAATGATGATTTATGGTGCAAACGACTATCCTATCTTCAACGTTCAACAAATGTATTTAGACGGATTTCGATTCCATTAAACACGTTCAAAAGGTGACTGAGCGGAGTCGAAGTCAAACTTTTGAACTATTATTTATCCAAAACCTTCGGAATACGGAAGTAATCTGAATCTTTTTTCGGAGCATTTTTCAATGCCTCAGCTTGTGTAACTGTTACCTCAGGAATGTCATCACGAAGTACATTCTTTTCTTCATTCATAAAGATCAAAGGCTCTACATTGTCCGTTGGAACCTCAGAAAGCTTACCCATAAAACCAATGATCTTCTCCAAATCCTTTTTGATAGATTCTTTGGCTTCACCCTCAAAACGTAGTTTCGACAAGTTCGAAATGTGATCAATTGTTTCGTCAGAAATATTCATGGTGCAAAAATAACAAATAGACTTGAGACGATAGACAAAAGACTTAAGACAATACAGACACTGAACGGAATGCAAGTGTTATTTCATCAATCCTCTTGACCTCAGAGGTTCCGCAATCGTATCAAAACAGAAATCAGACAATTCCTTATCTGTCATACTGGCAACTTGTTCTGCTGTAACAATTGGATGCATAATTACCCTGGAAATTCCCGGATGTGCATAATCCAAATCACCGGGATCGGAGAAAATATGATGATTATCCAAAAAAGTTAGTGGAACCAATGGAACTTTCGCGCTTTTCGCCAATTTGAATGCGCCTTCTTTAAACGGAATCATCGTTGGTCTATTCTCATCCGGAATTCCACCTTCCGGGAACAAAACAATGGACCAACCATTAGCTAAAGCTTGTTTCGCCTGAATGAAAGACTTAGCTGCCAAACGTTTATCCTTTCTGAAAACAGGGATATTTAATCGTTTGAAAAAGGTTTTCATTAAAGGGTAACTCAAAATTTCGCTTTTCCCCATAAAAAGGAAACGATGCTGCGGCAAGATGGAGTACAACAAGAAAATGTCGTAATACGAAGCATGATTGGAAACAATGATATACGGACCTTTCGGTAGTTTAACCTTCTTCAGTTTTACAACAAAAACAAGCGTGCATATCTGCAGTAAGAAACTCCAAAACACAAACAATGGAAAGCTGTATTTTTTCCACGATTCACGTGACAGAAGGATAAAGAACAATGGATAGAAAACCAAAAGAAAGCTCACAAAAAATACGCCCACATACAATTTGTAGAGCACACAGAGAGCACCTATCAGTTTTTTCATTCACTCAAAAATAGGACTTTCCATTCGGAAGGCTAAAGAAAAACGTAAATTCGCGTAAAATTCAAACTGCATGTCTAGGATTCTTACCGGAATACAAAGTACCGGAACACCGCATTTAGGAAACTTGCTTGGAGCAATTTTTCCAGCTATTGAACTGTCGAGTCAGCCAGAAAATGATTCGTTTTTGTTCATTGCAAACTTGCATTCTCTTACACAGATAAAAGACGCCGAAGTGATGCGTCAAAACACCTATTCAACGGCTGCTGCATGGCTTGCATCAGGATTAGATCCGAATAAAACAACATTTTACCGTCAGAGTGATATTCCTGAAGTTACAGAATTAATGTGGCATTTACTGTGCTTCTTTCCGGTTAGCAGATTGGAATTGGCGCATTCATACAAAGACAAAAAGGACCGACTTTCAGATATCAATGCAGGGTTATTTACCTATCCCATTTTGATGGCAGCAGACATCTTACTTTACGATGCAGAAGAAGTTCCTGTTGGGAAAGATCAATTGCAGCATTTGGAGATGACCCGAGATGTGGCAAGCAGATTCAATCATATTCACGGTGACGTTTTTGTTTTACCGCAGGATAGAATCAATAAAGAAACACAGTTGGTTCCAGGAACTGACGGTGAGAAAATGAGTAAATCCCGCAACAATTACATTGACATTTTCCTTCCTGAGAAAGAATTGAAGAAACAGGTTATGGGAATTGTAACCGATTCAAAAGGATTAGAGGAATCAAAAGATCCCGACACTTGTAATGTTTTCAAGTTGTACGAATTACTTGCTGAAAAAGCAGATGTGCTTTCCATGCGTGAGAAATACATTGCCGGTGGATTTGGATACGGGCATGCGAAAACGGCATTATTGGAATTGATTTTAACGAAATTCGAAAAGAACAGATCAGTTTACAATCACTTCATGACCAATTTAAATGAATTGGAAGATATTTTACAGCAAGGTGCAGCGAAAGCAAGGGCAGTAGCGCATCCTGTGTTACAAAGAGTTAGGGAAAAGGTGGGATATTAGAATTAATTTCACAAAAACGTTCACATAACAAAAATTTAACTATTTTTGGTTCGTTGTTATTCCAACATAAACTACTTTTATTTTAAACCAAGTTAAAGCTCCAAACCCATGGAGCTTTTTCTATTTTCAGGCTTTAACCCCAGTGTACTCTACAATTGTTATATTTGCGTACTACTGATGAAAAAACTATCCATGTTTAAAACATTAACACTATCATTAGCTGTATCATTAACGCTATTGTCGTGCTCCGATTCGACAGATGATTTGGCTAACAAAAAAGCAGTTGGAGGCCCTGTTTACGGAGGAGAATTCCGGTTCATGTCCGCCGAAAAAGTAAGCAACTTATTTCCATTAAACGCAACGGACATTTACACTGGGCGATTGACATCTCAGGTTTTTGATCCAATTTTCAAGATCAATCCAGCAAACGACGAGGTCGAACCATGTATTGCAGAGTCCTTCAAAGCGTCGGCTGATGGAAGAGAATACACGCTTAAAATTCGTAAAGGAATCTTCTTTCATGAAGACGATTGTTTTGAAGATGAAGCGCGTGAACTGAATGCCAATGATGTAAAGTTTACATTAGATATGGCTTGCAGCGGATTAGAGATCAACGAGATCAGTAATCTTTTGGTTGAGCGTATTGAAGGTGCTGATAAATTTCACGCATCAACTCAAAGTAAGTTTAACGAAACTGGCGTTTCCGGAATTCAAGTTGTAGATAACAATACGCTGAAAATTAAATTGGTTGAGCCATTTGCAGGTTTCAATAAATTGCTTTGTTATTCAGGTTTTGGTGTTTTCCCTAAAGAAGCTTACGATACTTACGGAAATGACATTGTAAAGCATCCTGTTGGAACTGGTCCGTTTTGCTTAGATGAAATGACCAATGAGCACGTTCGACTAAAAAGAAACAATAACTATTGGAGAAAAGACGAATTTGGAAATCAACTGCCTTTCTTAGGAAGTATTTTGATGACTTACGGAACGGATAAATCAAGTGAATTGAAATCGTTCAGAAACGCAGATATCGACCTTGTTCTTGAAATTCCGGTTGAGGAAGTAGATAACATTCTTGGTTCTTTAAAAGAAGCTCAACAAGGAAAAACGGTTAAACACAAAGTGGATTCAAAACCGTCAGCATCTATCACTTTTGTTGGCTTCAATCACAAAAACAAAGTCCTTAGCGACAAGCGAGTTCGAATGGCATTCAACCTGGCTGTAGACAGAAACCTTCTGGTAAATACAGAATTAATGGGTGAAGGTTATCCTGATGAACATGGAATTATTCCGAATTGCAGCTTCTATGACGCAAGCAGTATTAAAGGTTTTTCATTCAATGTGATCAAGGCAAAAGCTCTTTTGGCAGATGCAGGATTCCCTGATGGAAAGAATTTACCGGAGTTAAACCTCGTTTGTTCAGGTAAAAAAGGAACTTCAAGAGACATTATGGCAAAGAGCGTTGCTAAGCAATTACGCGAAAACCTTGGGGTGAAAGTGAAGATTGTAATGGTTGAGGCGGCTAAACGCGATCAAATGGCCGCTAACGGTCAGGCTGATATGTGGATCCTACAATGGATTGCTGATTATCCCGATGGAGAAAACTTCTTAAGCTTATTCTACAACGGAAAAGTGAAGGTGAAATCGAAATTCGTGAATCCATACAAATACAATAGCGCTGAATACAATGCAACATTTGTTCAAATGAACAAAGAATTGGATCCGGTTAAACGAATGAAATTAATGTGGAAGGCAGATCAAATGATCGTTGACGACGCAGTAGTAATGCCAATCTTAACTGATGACGTTGTAACATTGATCAATTCCAGAGTAAGAAATTTTGAGGCAAACAGTTTGGAGATTTTTGATCTTTCAACTATATTTATCAAAGAACTTCGAGAGTAAGTTCATATTGTATAAAATTTAATAGACCCTCTACTTGCAAAGAGATTTAAAACCGATTTCCGCAAATGCGGAAATCGGTTTTTTTGTAGGGACAGGTCGTCCGCCGCGGCGGATCCCTACAACATATATTGCAAGTAGGTATTAATATTTCCTTGATATACACTTAACATCTCCTCCTTAATTTCGCGCATTCAATTCAAATATGACTGCGACGCTTTCAACTCCCAAAAATATTCCTCACATTTATGATATGATTCTTAACAATCGTGAGTTGAGCTGGCTTGCCTTTAATGAGCGGGTTTTGCAGGAGGCAATGGATGAAAGTGTTCCGCTGGTGGAACGCATTCGCTTTTTAGGAATTTATTCCAACAATATGGACGAATTCTACCGGGTTCGCGTGGCCAATTTGAAAAGAATGGTTGCTCTCAATAACAAAAAGGTAGAAGGCTTTAAAGGAACGGCAGAAGAATTATTCTCTACCATTCACACGGTTGTCATTCGTCAGCAAAAAAAGTTCGAGGAAACTTATCAGGAATTGCTGAAACAGCTTGGTAAAGAAAACATACATCACTTTGATGAAACAACAATAACGGAAGAAACAAAGGCTGAACTAGCTACTCTGTTCAATTCTAAGATTGTTCATGATCTTGTTCCCGTTTTAATTGGCAAGCGTATTCCTTTTCCACGATTACGTGACAAAGCTATTTATCTGGCCGTTCGAATGGAATGGGATAAGAACAGTAAAACGAGAATGGCGCTCATCGAAATTCCGGAGTCAACGGATCGATTTCATATCATTGAGCAAGATGGAAAACGTGGTTTAATTCTTATCGACGATATCATTCGCTTGAACCTCGACCATCTTTTTGCACTTTTTAAATACGACAGCATAGCTGCATATACCTTCAAGTTTACGCGTGATGCTGAGTTGGATTTCGATGACGATCTTTCGCTTTCTTTCGTAGAAAAGATGGAAAAGGGAATCAAAAATCGAAAAAAGGGAGATCCCGTTCGATTGGTAGTAGATGAAAAAATGCCCCATGATTTGTTGGAAGTACTCAACAATCACTTGAATTTGGGGAAAGAAACCCTCGCCATTCCAGGTGGAAAATATCACAACTTCAAAGACTTTATGCGTTTTCCATTCTTCGGGGAAGAACGTTTTCTATATCCAAAACTGAAAAGCGCCGAACATCCCCTTTTAAAAGGAAAGCCAAGCATTATCAGACAAATTCTACACAACGATATCCTGCTTCACTTTCCATATCAACGTTTTGATCACGTGGTAGATTTACTTCGCGAAGCTGCTTTAGATCCGAAAGTGAAAAGCATTAAGATTAATGTTTACCGTGTTGCAGATAGATCTCAGGTAATGAATGCTTTGATAAATGCGGTTCGAAATGGAAAAAAAGTAACGGTTATTCTAGAGTTACAAGCACGCTTTGATGAAGAGCA
>CAMLET010000035.1 GCA_946479125.1 uncultured Flavobacteriales bacterium | reverse complement strand
GATATGGATGCAATTGAATCGTCACAATTCCTGATACACGTTGTTGACTTGAAATCAACATCGCTTCAATATCTCGCATTACTGGATCCATAAATTGTCCTTCGTGAAACAGATTTCCATACCATTCACTTTGTTGTTTTTTCAGTTGGATCTGCCATTTGGTGAGCGTATGTTTTTCCAGAAGTTGGTGCGCTTTAATCAAGATTAAAGGGGCTGCAGCAACAAAACCAACACGCCCTTTAATCCCAATAATGGTATCACCAACGTGGGTGTCTCGTCCAATTGCGAAAGAGGAACAGAACATTTCCAATTGTTGAATCAAGGTCACAGGATTCAATTTTTCACCATTCAATTCTACTGGTTCGCCTTCTTCAAAAACGACGGTGATAATTTCAGAATCTAGCTGTGTGAGTTGATTTGGCCATGCATTTTCTGGAAGAGGCAGGTTGGATGTCAATGTTTCAACACCACCAACACTTGTTCCCCAAAGACCTTTATTGATGGAGTACTGTGCTTTTTTTGCATCGACGAACACTCCATTATCTTGTAAGTAATCGATTTCTTGTTGTCGACTTAATTGCAGATCTCGAATTGGAGTAATGATTTCGATTTCAGGAGCCAGTGTTTGAAAAACCTGATCAAATCGCACCTGGTCATTTCCTGCACCAGTACTTCCATGAGCAACATAGGAAGCATCTATTTTCAACGCATACTCAATAATTGCCTTGGCTTGAAATACACGTTCGGCACTTACAGAAAGTGGATAGGTATCGTTTTTTAGTACGTTTCCAAAAAGAAGAAATTTCAATCCTTCACTATAGAATTTTTCAGAAACATCAATAGTTTGGTGTTCTTTCACACCCAATGCGAGCGCTTTATTTTCAATCTCGTGCAATTCATTTTGATGGAAAGCTCCAGTATTCACGAATACGGTTTGGACTTCCAATCCAAGTTCTTGTTGAAGATATTTTACGCAAAAAGTGGTGTCTAGCCCACCTGAATAGGCAAGCACACATTTATTATTTTTCATTTATTTTTTCTTAGGGTATATTGAATGTCTAAAACACTCGATTCTTATTTGTCGTCTTGTTTTCTTTCATTCCTCGTTCTCGAGTTAAAAAATCAATAAAACGCTGCCACCTATTTCCTTTTGAAACCTCTTGAGTTGTTTTTTGAGTTGGATCGAACAACATTCCTGTACACAAGCAATGTTTGCGTTCGGTTCTCTTAAGAATATCAACATTTACGCAACCATTACAACCCGCCCAAAACTTTTCATCGGTGGTTAATTCTGAAAACGTAACGGGTTTGTAACCCAAATCACTGTTGATTTTCATTACTGCAAGACTTGTTGTAATTCCAAAGACTTTGGCTTCGGGGAACTTTTCTTGAGAGAGTTCCAGAATTGCCTTTTTAATCGATTTCGCTAGTCCAGTTTGGCGATACACTTCATCGACAATAAGTCCGGAATTTGCTACAAAACTTTTGAATTCCCAGGTTTCGATATAGCAAAAACCAACGGCTTTATCTTCGTGAATGGCAATAATAGCCTTGCCTTCTCGCATTTTTTCTTCAAGGTATTCTGGAGAACGTTTTGCGATTCCAGTTCCTCGTTTTCTGGCCGCTTGAGCCATTAATTGACATAAATAGTTGGCATGATGAACATGTTGTTCACCAGCAACCAAAACGGAAATTTTCATTCTGATTGAAATAAACTGCTAGCCTAGTGGCTTAAAACAGAATTGATAAAATGTAAGATTTCTAGAAGGCAGGACACGTAGCCCCGCAAAACACAATATTTACCCCAGGGGGTACCTTCTTCGCTCACAGCGGATTAAGAATGAAGGATATGTGTTATTGTTTTTCACGTAACGGGGGCAAATATATGTGAAATAAATTGATATTAAATCGGTTTAGTGGAAAATATTTTCACAATGCTCGATTCTCAAAGACAATATTTTTGGTCGTTACTTCTCCACGAAGTACATCTTCAACTTGCCTTTATTCTTAGCTTCCAATTCGCCGCGATAATAGAAATGAAAGTTATCTCCACAGGCTTGAAAAACAGTTTCAGAAACGTTGATTTGACCAGATTCACTAGCCTGCTCCATGCGTGCTGCTACGTTTACGGTATCTCCCCAAACATCATAGGCAAATTTCTTTGAACCTACCACTCCCGCTACTAAGGGACCAGAATGAATTCCAATTCGCATTTCCAGCAACTCAGAACCTACGCCAAAACGTTGATGCGCACTTTTCCTCACAAATTCCTGAAAAATCAGGGCCGCTTGAACCATGTCTTTTGCGTGATTTGGATTCGCCATTGGAGCCCCCGAAACACACAGGTATGCGTCACCAATTGTTTTGATCTTTTCTATTCTAAAATGACTAATGATCTCGTCAAATCCACGGAAATAGTAATCGAGCATAGCAACCACATCTTCAGGATCGTTCTGTCCTGCGAAAGTGGTGAATCCTTTAAAGTCGGTAAACATAACCGTCGCTTCATCGTAACGAAACGAAGATGTTTTCCCAAAATTCTTCAACTCTTCTGCAACGGAATTGGGAAGAATATTCAGCAACAACGCATCCGACTTGTCTCTTTCTGCAACAATTTCTTCGTTTTTAGTACGCAAAACACTAGTTGTTCGACGTTTTCTCAAATACAGTATCACGAAGAACATTAAGGCTAGAAAACCTATACCTAAAATGAAAAGTAAGCGGTTTCTCTTGTTAGCTTCACGCTCCAGCTTCATTGCTGTTTTTTGTTCTTTCAATTCCGATTGCTGCAGCTGCACTTGAGCTTTCAATTGTTCTTCGTTCAACGAATCAATTGATTCCTGCTTTTTCTCGATCTGAACCTGACCAGAATCCACTTCCGATTTCAAGGTTTCCACCGAATCGGTCAACTGATTGGTTCTCTTTATCTGGCTTTGGCGGTATAAACGTGTGAAGGATTGATAATTCTTCAGTGCGTCCTTATAGTAAATGACATTGTTTTGCAATTCTGCCAACTCAAGGTGACATTTCATCTGAAGTGCAACATCATTTTCTTTCTTTGCAGCTGATAAAGCTGATTCAAAAGCACGCATCGATTTTTGTGTTCTCCCCTCCTGTTTCACCTTCATTGCTTCAGCATACAAGGCTTGGCCCGATTGAGCAAAAAGCACATGACTTCCCAAGAGCAAAAAGGCACTCAAAATCATGGATTTTATGTTCAAAGGGAATTTCATCAGCATCAATGTCTCGAAGTTAATAAAATCAAACGCTTTCGAATGAAAAGCTACACTTCTTTTAGCTAACTTTAATATTCTCAACAAACATTAGGATGGAAACAAAAACGTATACCAACGGTGAACTCACAATTATCTGGACACCAGCAAAATGTATTCATGCCGGAATTTGCGCAAGAACTCTTCCTAATGTATACAAGCCGAAAGAAAAGCCCTGGATTACTGCAGAAAATGGAACAACTGCTGAATTGATAAGTCAAATCAACAACTGTCCATCTGGTGCTTTGACCTATCGAATGAATTCCAAATAATTATGTCAACAACAGCAAAAGGCATCATTGGCAGAACCCATTATTTTACAGAAATAACAGCTGGTAACAACACAATCATCAGCGATGAACCTGTTTGGAATGATGGGGAAGAAAAAGGAATGAATCCGTTTGAATTATTAGCTTCTTCGCTTGTAGCATGTACTTGTGCTACACTAAGAATGTACATCGACAGAAAGGATTGGGATGTAGAAAAGATTCACGTTGAAGTTACAATGGAACGTGAAATAAAGGAGGAAACGACCGGCTTTACCCGAGAAATAACGATTGAAGGAAATATCACTGAAGAACAGAAAGAGCGTTTACTCGTTATTGCGAATAAATGTCCTGTACACAAAATATTAACGCATAGCATTGAAGTAGAAACAACATTGATTTCGAAGTAGATCTCAACAAAGCAATAAAGATGGAATTAGAACAAGTAAACAACGAACATAAAGGTTATTTCAGAGTCATGCATGATGGTCAGGAAGCTGGAAGAATGACTTATTCATGGGCTGGTGAAAATCGGTTTATTATTGATCATACTGAGGTGAATCAGGATTTTGCCGGACAAGGAGTTGGGCAGAAAATGATTGAAGCAGCTTTGGCTTATGCTAGAGAAAACAACCTGAAAGTCATTCCACTTTGTCCGTTTGCCAAAGCACAATTTGATCGTCACAAAGACTGGCACGACGTATTGCTTCAAAAAAAGTAAGATGTCAACCAAAACTCCATCACGTTATCATTTTCCTTCCCCTGGATTTACCAACTATTGGAACGAAGGGCGAGGCAGGAAACTAGCTCAAAAGATCAATGGAGTATTTCCAAAAGAAGAAGAAATTCAACGAAAGATTCCATTGCTTTTTCAAGTCGATGAATTGGCGGACAAGGTTATTCGTGAGGTGATGATTCCAAACGGATATCCAAAAACGATGCAGTGGATAAATGAAGCTTTGGATAACAGGGATTTCGAGAGCCTCAGTCCCCGTGAGAACCTCAGCTCACAAGAAGATAGTTCGACCTCACTCACCACAAGTATTCCGCAAATTTTAATTGATTTAATAGAATTCAGCATTCAAAAACCAAGTTGGTTGGATTTGGAAAAAGTGGAACTAGGTGCAAAATTGTGTCGACGTTCCGGTACTCGTGGCTTCATGGTTCTAAGGAATTATTGTCTGATGGGTGGTTACGAATCTTCTGCTATTAACAAACCTCTCATCTTTACCGGAGCTCTCAAAAAAGGTGCTGCAAAACGAACAACAGAAACTACCGATTTTTGGGTAAAAGTGGTTGGTGAACGAGCACTGGAAAATCCACAAAACGGAATCCGGGAATGTATTTTAATTCGATTGATGCATGCCTATGCACGAGTTTCTATTTTAAAAAGTGAACACCACAAGTGGAAAACGGAAGATTGGGGAGAACCCTTGAATCAGTGGGACATGGTAGCCACAAATCTGGGTTTCTCATTGGTATTCTTAGATGGAATTCGTTCGTTGGGTGTAAACGTAAAGCCAGAAGAAGCCGAAGGATTGTTTCATTTATGGAAATACATTGGCTACTTATTGGGAATTCCTGTTGAACTACTTCCCGAAACTGAGGAACAAGCCATTCGCGAATTGTATGCGTGGACAATCACACAACCTCCCGCAGATGCTGATACTCAGGAGTTAGCCAGAGCTTTGATGCTTGAACCCTTTTCTTCGAATTTCCCACCAAACCAATGGCAAAAGAAACGGGTTGTACAATTGCATTTGGCGTATAACTATTTCTTTTTGGGAGCAGAATCATGTAAAGCAATGGGTTTGCCAATAAAAGGTTGGACGATATATCCTGCACTTCTGAAGAACATCACCAAAGTTCAGGAATGGTATTACAACACATCAAGCCGGGCGTTTGAAAAAGGAGTAAACAGCAGAAGAACGCAGCAGGTGAAAGTGGCGCGATTGTATTTAGAAGGCGCAAAGCAGAATCAAGAGGACACTTCGACTACGCTCAGTGCAAGAAAGAGCCAAGACTAAAGACCGTGCAAACAAAATGGAATAAATGCCAGAAATAAAACTCATAACCGAAATAGTTGCTCCAATAGACCGCGTATTCGATCTGTCAACTAGTATTGATTTGCATAAACTGAGCACCGGAAAAACGAAGGAAGAGGCAATTGCTGGCTGCACGTCTGGTTTAATAAAAATGAACGAAACAGTAACTTGGCGCGCCACACATTTCGGCGTTCGTCAAACACTAACTTCAAAGATTACGGCATACGAAAGTCCTATCCATTTTCGGGATGAAATGCTGGAAGGTGCGTTTAAGTCCATTTATCACGATCATTATTTCGAAGAACGCGAAGGAAAGACCATAATGACGGATGTTTTCAAGTTTGAATCGCCTTTGGGTATTTTAGGAAAAGTGTTCAATGCTTTGGTATTGACGAATTACCTGAAGCGGTTTCTGGAAGAGCGGAATGCATTAATTAAGGAGTTTGCCGAAGGTGAGAAATGGAAAGATATCTTACTGGAAAACAAATAGTTGTAAATCAGTACAAACTTTCCTATTTTTCTCAAAAATTCTACTTATGAAAAAACTGATCTTAACCTTCTTAATCGGGACGAGCTGTTCTATTCTTTCTGCTCAAAACAAATTCGAAATTCGCCTGGGTGCTGGCTCTCAAAAGTACTGCGGTGACCTTGGCAATGGCTTTACGCTGAATAATGAAGTTTGGCGCGGAGGTGTGAATCTACAATCCACTTACAATCTCAATCCTTCTTTCAGCGTTGGTATCCAAACATACATCGGTGATTTTGGTTATTGTCAGCCACATGATAAGGTTAATCAAGTTGTTGGTGCAGAAGATCGCTGTCCCGGCTGTCTTGGCCGACTTGGTTTAGGAAACTTGAGTTCACGAATGTATATGGCTGGTGGAATTGTACAGTATAATTTTGCAAACGGCTACATACTGAAAGAAAGTGCACGTTTTCAACCTTTCGTCGGACTTGGTTTCAATGTCAACTACCTCCAGGACCGAATGAAAATGAATTGTATTGAAGTAGGTACGTATCTCACTACAAGCACTAGTATTGGCGTTTCATACGTCATCGGAGATCATATGAAAATCGGCTACAATGCACAGTTAGGTGCTTTCATGAATGATAAACTGGATTTTATTTCCCGTGGTTCTACCGATTTCTTCTTCCAAAATAACGTATTTATAGGTTACCGGTTTTAGATCTAAACCTTTCGGGAAATTTACTTGACAAATCAAATACTCACCATGGTAAGTATGTCTCTCATGGTTAACATTTCAACTTTGAGTTTCCAAGTCACTGAATAGATTGTGGTTACCGTTTACCGATAAACCCAGATTTTATCTGTATCTTGCGCCCCATAACACATTACAATGAGTCATATTGGTTCAGTGAAGTGGAAGAAAAAAGACGTTGAGCATTTCTTCCCGACACTAAAAAAACGCGTCGATACCTACTTTACAGATCGTCAGATTAAGAAACAAGGAAACGCAAAACTGTACATTAAAGCCGCAATTTTACTTACCGTTTATTTAGCTCCGTTTGTAGTAATGCAAACCGTTGAGTTATCAAACTGGGCTCAACTTGGGCTTTGGGCCTTAATGGGATTTGCATTGGCGGGAATTGGAATGAGCGTAATGCACGATGCCAACCATGGTTCATTTTCAAAAAACAAAACAATCAATTATTTAATGGGTCACACACTTAATTTATTAGGTGGATCTGTTTGTAATTGGAAAATGCAGCACAATGTTCTTCACCACACCTACACAAATATTGCAGAAATGGATGAAGATATCGATGATAAACTGATGATGCGTTTTTGTCCTCACTCTGAACGCAAAGCTTATCACCGTTTTCAATTCATCTACGTAGTATTCTTCTACTCTATTTTGACATTGTACTGGGTAACATTGAAAGATTTTGTTCAGTTTATTCAATACCGTCGTCACCAAAACTTTTGCGAGGATAAAAGAAGTCATACCAACAAGTTACTTTTGATTTTCGCTGTGAAAATCGTCTACTTCTTTGTTGCACTTTACTTGCCAATCGCAATCGTTGGACTTCCAGTTGGAGTAACCGTTGGAGGATTTCTATTAATGCAAGGCATTGCAGGATTCATTCTTGCTTTGGTGTTTCAATTAGCACATACTGTTCAAGGAACTAGTCACCCGCTTCCAAATACTGAAGGTGTTATTGAAAACGATTGGGCGATGCACCAATTGCAAACTACAGCAAACTTCGCTCGTAAAAGCAAGTGGATTTCCTGGTACGTTGGTGGATTGAACTTTCAGGTTGAACACCATTTATTCCCTTATATTTCGCACGTTCACTACCCGCACATCGCTGAAATAGTGAAAGAAACTGCAGAAGAATTTGGAGTTCCATATTTAGAAAGCAAGACATTTGCCGGAGCAGTAGCTTCGCATTTTTCTTTCTTGTACGATTTGGGTAAACCAGAGCCAGTTCCTGCCAGAGCTTAATTCTCCCGCAGAGGAGCGCTGAAGTACGCAGAAGGAATTAAACATTAATTAACTTCCAAACCTTCACGGCTAAAAAGAGATTTCAGTTTATCAAATCCCTGATTATTGAGATTAATCTCTGGAATTAGGTAATTAGCTTCTCCATGGCATTCAAAACAAACTTCGAAATAGCCTAGGAGTTGATTCTTTTCATCAAAGAATAGAAGTCCATTTCTTGGATTGTAACATGATGCAACCCAAACAGGTCCATATGTATCATGCAGAAGAACAGATTCAATTTCCTTTTTCACTTCAACGTTGGCTTTCTTTCTATTCCCTATTCGGGATGAATCAATTGAATTCTCAATTAATAGAGTTTCCAGGAAATACGCAGTATCTGCATCAACCACTCGCATCCAAAAACTTCGACCCTTATAAATCGGATAAATATTCATTACTGGTTTCAGTTCACACAATTCAATGTGATCAACCTTGGACAGGAAATTCACCAATTCTTGATTATGAGGAGCTTTATGTGATTCTTGAGAAAAAAGGACAATTGGAAGTAAACAAAAAAGTAGTGCGAGATTTTTCATAGCATTTAGATAACTATTATTCCTAAATCCATAAAATCACCTCTGCGAGCTTCAGCGTTCCTCAGCGGGAGTTGTCTATCGAATCTCTCCTCCAGCTTCAAAGCCTTTTTCAGGAACCATAAAGCTCAACTTTCCTTCTTCGTTTTCTGCCATCAAAATCATTCCCTGCGATTCAACGCCACGGATTTTTCTAGGAGCCAGATTCATCAATACAGCAACCGTTTTTCCGATTATTTCTTCAGGAGTGTAGTGTTCTGCTATTCCGGAAACGATTGTTCTTGTGTCAATTCCTGTATTTACAGTTAACTGTAACAATTTGTCTGCTTTCGGAACACGAATAGCGTCAACAATGGTTCCCAAACGAATGTCCATTTTAGTGAAATCGTCGAAAGAAGTTTCTTCTTTTTGTGGTGGAAATGCGGTTTCAACAACCGGCTGTGCTGCGTGCAGGAATTCTACTTCTTTAGCAACAAACTCGTCATCAATTTTCTGGAACAAAATACTAGGTACTTTCGTCAAATCTCCTGCTTTAATAAGCAAGTTTCCACTTTCCGACCAAGGCTGTGCTTCGATATTCATAAAATCACGCAATTTCGCCGCTGTTGCTGGTAAGAATGGATCTAACACCAAACCAAGATTCGCAGTAATTTGCAAAGCAATATGCATAATGGTTTCTACACGAGCAGGATCAGTTTTCACCAATTTCCAAGGCTCGTTATCTGCCAAATATTTATTCCCGATTCGAGCCAAGAGCATAGCTTCTGCCTGTGCATCGCGCAATTTGTATTGGTAAACCAAATCCGCTATTCTTTGTGGAATGGCTTTCATTTCATCTAATACTTGCTGATCTGCTGTTGTCAACTCACCACAAGCAGGAACTTTTCCTTCATAATATTTTTGGGTAAGAACCAAAGCTCTGTTCACGAAGTTTCCAAGAATGTCAGCCAATTCGTTATTCACACGAGCCTGATATTCTTTCCATGTAAACTCAGCATCCTTTGTTTCAGGAGCGATACACGTCAAGGTGTATTTCAACTCATCGATCTTGTCCGGATAACGCTCCAAATATTCGTGAAGCCAAACCGCCCAATTTCTTGATGTTGAGAATTTATCGCCTTCCAAATTCAGGAATTCATATGCCGGAACATTATCAGGAAGAATGAATCCTCCATGACCTTTCAATAGAATTGGGAAAATGATTGAATGGAAAACGATGTTGTCTTTTCCGATGAAATGAACCAGTTTTCGTTCTTCGTTACACCAGTAATCTTTCCAGTCTTTGTTGTTGTCCAAAGCCCATTGCTTGGTTGCAGAAATGTATCCAATCGGCGCATCTAACCAAACGTAAAGTACTTTTCCGTCAGCATTTGGAAGAGGAACAGGAACTCCCCAATCCAAATCGCGTGTCATTGCGCGTGGATGAAGTCCACCATCAATCCAACTCAGCGATTGTCCAATCACCTGGTTTCTCCATTCTTTCGGATTGTGCTGTTGCTTTCCGTCCAACATTCCTTCTTTGATCCATGGACGCAGCCATTCTTCATGCTGATCCATCGGTAAAAACCAGTGCGAAGTACTTTTCAAAACGGGTGTTTTTCCACTCAATGTAGAAATCGGGTTTTTCAATTCTGTTGGACTCAAATCTGTTCCACACTTCTCACATTGATCACCGTAAGCACCTGCGTTTCCACAGTTCGGACAATCACCTGTAATGTATCTGTCTGCAAGAAATTGCTGGAATTCCTCATCGAAGTATTGTTCTGTAGTTTGTTCAATGAACTTTCCATTTTTCTCCAAAACTTTGAAGAATTCCTGAGCCGTTTCAATGTGAATTTGCTCAGAAGTACGGTGAAAAATATCAAACGAAATATTGAAATCCTTGAAAGAATCGCCAATAATCTTATTGTATTTATCTACGATTTCACGTGGTGTAATTCCTTCTTTTTTAGCACGAAGTGTAATTGCTGCACCATGTTCATCAGACCCGCAAATGAATGCAACATCGTGATTATTAGAACGTAAAAAGCGTACAAAAATATCAGCAGGAAGATAAACACCAGCCACGTGCCCAAGATGCAAAGGTCCATTCGCATAAGGCAAAGCAGCTGTTACGGTATATTTCGATTTGTTCATGGCGCAAAGATAGTTTTTTGGACTTTAAGACTGAAAGATATTCAGACATTAAGGCAACGGATTCTATTTCCCCTTAGGAGGGACGAATTGCAATTCGTCCGAACATACGAAAACCAAAGACCAGCAGAAATAAAAACGCTACTTTTTTGCGAAGGGAGAATTTAGATTAATTTTTCACCACCTTCTCAACAGCCAAAACATCACTTCCATTTCGAACGGTCACAAAATAAATTCCGTTGGTCAGCGAACTTAAATCCAACTGCACCTGGTTTTCAGACATCAATCCGGAAAGCAAAATCACACCTGAAGAATTAGCAACTTCCATTGAATAAACATCGCTGTGTTCCAGTTTTGCATCAATAGTCAAGATTTTGGATGTTGGATTCGGATACATTCTGATTTCTCCCTCCGCACGCTTGAAATCGATAAGTACGATTGTACTGTAAGAAGATGTTCCATCACGATCGACCATCTTCAATCGGTAATAATTTACACCGTCGTCCAGGTAATTATCATTGAAATAATAATCAATTTTTGTCAATGAATTTCCTGCTGCCGCTTTCGTTCCAATTGCATTGAATTGGAAGCCATCTGTACTTTTTTCTACGGTGAAATAATCTGAATTTGTTTCCGATTCTGTAATCCAGTGAATACGAGCCACTCTATCTACCAATTGAGCAGAAATATGGGAAAGTTCAACAGGAAGCGGTACTGTAGGAATCCCAAAAGTGAAGGGACTGAAACTGGAAACAATAGTTCCTGAGATAAGTGTACCGCAAATTGCCTGTGTGGTACATGTTACATCATTTGAAGGAACGCCTGTTATTCCTCCGTTTGTATGATCTCTCCATATTGCACCATCCCAGCGAATAACTTGAGAAGCTGCGGGTGAATTGATTGCACTGTAATTGTCCCAGGAAAGCGTAACATGCTTACTCGCTGTACCCACATTTCTGTCCAAAATCCAATATTCCAAAGGTGTGATATCCTGAATTGTCGCTTCCCTTGGTGTTCCGAAAGTTGCCACAGGATCTGCCGGGAAATATTCACAGGTGAATGATTCTGCAGGTGGTAATTCTGCAAGAGCGATATCATCAACTGCAAAAGAAGGATCACTGCCCGAAGCGTCATCATTATTAACCCATCTAAACCCTATTTTTACTGAAGGGTTATTATTTGCAGATGCCGGCAGATTTACTGCGTAAGCTGTCCACTGTCCTTGAGTACCACAACCACCAGCCGGACTTTTCACCAAATCGTCCAATAAAGACCATACTGCACCATCGAAGTACCAAACTTGTCCATTATCCGTTGCTCCCTGACCACCTTCCAGGTAATTAAAACTGAGTTGAATATTTGTATGCGCGGAACAGTTAATCGTTGGAGATTCAGCTCTTCTATCGGTAGCAACAGTTCCATCAAAAAAGCCCGCATCATAGGCTGCCCCACAATCACCCGTTGGGCAAAAAACAAAAGCGGCTGGTGACGTAGAAACATTTCCAACATGAAGTGTTTTATTCATAAGAGCACCGTTCGCTATACAGCCATCACCACAAGCTGTTGCTCCCATTCCTGCTTCAGTACTGCTGACAAAAAACTGGTTTCCATTACCAGCATCTGTTGTAACCGCCTCTGTCCAAAGACCATTGGAACCGGTATAACTTATTACACGGTTATTCTGACTTACACAGCTTTGTGTCCCAAAATCTTCGGTCCAAAATGTACCAAATGAACCGCCGGTAGTAGGACTT
>CAMLET010000034.1 GCA_946479125.1 uncultured Flavobacteriales bacterium | reverse complement strand
CAGTGGGGATTTGCGTATCCGTTTGAAGGAACAGAGCAAGACATGTTATTGTATTATGCAGGGTTGAGTGGAGCAACACCAAGCGTAAGCAGCGCTATTCGTTCAACTTACAGCGCTTCAATAAAAACAGATAATGCTGACAATTTACCTTCATTTCAGAATCAATCAGATGCATACCGAGCTTACTTAAAAGATGATAATTACACCTGGGGAAGCAATCAAACGAAATCGGAGCAAGCGATTATGTTTTTGAATATGAATCGCTACGGATTGGATGCAATAAACCAAGTCAATTATAAGAATGCAACTTCTGGTTTTGTTCATTACTTCCATGGTGTGAACCCCAATTCGAAAACATTTCTAACCAATATGAGCGCACATGGTGCTGAAAATAGTGTTTCCTCTGTTTATCATTCATGGTTTGCAGATCAAAGCCCGCTTTGGGACGAAGTTGGTGTTTCCACTTATGGTCCGGCACCAGGTTATGTCCCTGGCGGTGTAAATCCAACTTATGATTGGGACGGTTGTTGTCCTTCAGGTTGCGGGAGCACGGCAAACAATGCAGCATGTTTAGCCGAAAGTCTTGATCCACCGAAAAACCAACCGATTCAAAAATCATGGAAAGATTTCAATACCAGCTGGCCCATTAATTCCTGGACAATTACAGAACCGGGTATTTACACACAAGCAGCTTATGTGAGAATGCTCTCCGCTTTTGCGATGGCTCCTTGTGATCTTGGTATGAATTCCTACTCGTCAAATACGGGTTTAATTCAAACGGTATATCCTCAACCAACTTCAGATAAATTATTTATTCAACTGATTGGAACCCACGATAAGGTGAATTGCGTGTTATGTGACGTAAATGGAAGAATTGTTTTCTGCGAAAAACGCTCTATTGTTGGAAACAACAGTCTCGAAATTCCTTTGAATAAGATGCTGTCCGGACTCTATTTCTTGCAATTGTCAAGTGGTTCGCAAATGGAAATTCGAAAAATCATTGTTGAATAAAACGAAGTAAAAGAATCCGTCCAAAAATTACCATGGTAAATTGTTTTTTGGTGACAAAGAAGTCGTAACTTTGTATCCTGAAATTTAAAATAGAAAACATATGTATCCTGCAGAATTGGTAAAGCCTATGAAAGAAGATCTAACGAATGTTGGATTCAACGAGTTACTTACAGCTTCTGATGTTGATGCTTCTTTCCCAAATAGCAAAGGTGTTGCACTGGTAGTTGTAAATTCTGTATGTGGTTGTGCAGCAGGAAATCTTCGTCCAGGTGTTAAAGCTTCTTTGAATAATGCAAAAACGCCAGATCATTTATTTACGGTTTTTGCCGGAGTTGATACTGACGCAGTTCAACAAGCACGTAATTACTTTTTGCCATTCCCTCCATCTTCGCCCTCAGTTGCGGTTTTTAAAGATGGAAAATTGGTTCACTTTTTAGAGCGTCACAACATTGAAGGAGTTACAGCTGCAATGATTGCTGAAAATTTAGCAGCAGCTTACGACGAATTCTGTTAAATAGATATTTGTGCCTTCGACTCCGCTCAGTCACCAGTAGTATTTCTTGATGACTGAGCGGAGTCGAAGGCATTTTGTCTTTAGTCCAAAAGCGAAGCGATCCTATGTTCATCGATACCCACACACATCTTTATTCTGAGCAGTTTAGCGAAGACAGAACCGCTATGATTCAACGCGCTATTGATGCTGGAGTTGAGCGCATGTATTTGCCGAATATTGATTTGGAATCGATTGATGGAATGCATGCACTTGAAAGAGAATTCCCAAACAACTGCTTCGCCATGATGGGCTTACATCCGTGTTCGGTTGATGCCAACTGGGAAGAAACATTAGCGGTTCTTAAAACACATATTGATTCCCGAAAGTACGCTGCAATTGGTGAAATTGGGATTGATCTCTATTGGGATAAAACCTTTGTTCAGGAGCAAAAAGATGCTTTCAGAACACAAATTGAATGGGCGAAAGAATTGCAATGGCCAATTGTGATCCATGCCCGTGAATCGTTTTCAGAGATCTTTGAAGTTCTTGATTCAAGCTACGACGAACGACTTTCCGGGATATTCCATTGCTTTACCGGCGGACAAGAAGAAATTCAAAAAGTACTGAGTTATGACAACTTTATGTTTGGCATTGGCGGTGTTGTGACTTACAAAAAGTCGGATTTACCAGAAGTACTTTCTCAAATTCCGTTGAATAAATTGCTTCTTGAAACAGATGCACCTTATCTTTCACCAACGCCTTTCAGAGGTAAAAGAAACGAAAGCGCTTATGTTCTTCATACCGCAGAAAAAGTGGCAGAAATTCTAAATATGCCTTTGGCGGAATTGGGGAAAATAACAACTGAAAATGCTTTGAAACTATTCGTTTTGTAAGCACTATTTCACTGGTCCAGCTTTGCACGAAAAACTAAAAGAACTCAAGTTGACCTTCTTTTCTTCCTGCTGATAAACAACCTCGGCTTTCATGTTTGAAGTATTGTACTTCCAATTGGCAATTGGATCATCTTTAAACTCGTCCTCGTCTACCAGATAAATATACACTTCATCGTTTTCCGAAATGGTAAACTTGAAAATGCGTGGCTTCGCACCAAAATTGATACTCGAACTGTTTCCCTTTTGAATGTTTCCTAGTTCCTTATCACCAAGCATGATCGACCATTCTAAATCAGGTTTATCAACTTTAGATGAAAAATTTACATCCCACAATTCGCCGTTATTGTCCAATGTGTTAACGGTAAGCGAATCCAGTTTGACTTCAAAAGTTCGGGTTTTTGGCTTCACAAAAGTGATTTTATCTGTTATCTGTTTTCCAGAAACCACATTGTTCAATCCATCTTTTCCATAAAATTGCAAGGAAAAAATCACCGTCTGATCAGTGGCATTCAGTTTCAAAGAAGCATATGGAACAAACCAGCTGAAATTCGTTGTTCCCGATTTCACCTCCTCAATAGTTGGTTTAATTTTCAGTTTGGTGCTTACCTTATCGTCTGAAAAAACAGCATTGTGGCCCAAAGCCGGTTTTATTGCTGAAGAATCTTTTAGCAATGGTGAAATCGTTAAATAGAAAGCATTGTCGTAAAAAGCCTTGTTCATCAAACTGTCTGACACGTAGTTAGCTTTGTAAGCCGAGAAATTACATTTCCCAGAAATTTTGATGCCCTTTACACCGTTATTAATAACATCTTTTTGAAGAAGCAGATCAGGAAACGTTACAGTCGCTTTCTGTGCGAAACCATTCATGGAAATCAATAATGCTACAACAAGAAACTTTTTCATTTTACTTTTATTTCGTTCTCTATGAAATTAAAATTACGTTATTCCTGTCAGCTGCATGCTAACGCAATTGAGTAGTTTTTTACGAAATGTTTCTTCAATCAAATTCTCTAGCGAATCACCTTCTTTTCCTTCTCCAATTCCACGTCTTCCAGTTTACTTTTGGAGATGAATTTCCCCTCAGAAAATTCAACGATCAACAAATCATAACCACTGTAAGAGTTGCTAGTTCCTTCGTTCTTAAAAGGAAGCGCGATTTTCAATATTCCAGTAAACTCTTTCCCATTCAGGTAAAATTGATGCGTTTCCAAATTGTTCAGAAACTTGGCATATTCCAAAAACACCTCATCAGTAGACTTTGATTTTCTATCTGCGACATAATAGTGCACAACCTTAACAGTGTTCTTGTTGTCAATTTTCTTTGGAACAGCTTTGGTTGTTAGTGTCAGCTTCTTTTTCTCTGTTACAATGTTGTTTGAACAAATGCTAAAATAGGTTTTGCCAACTTTTTCTTCCTTGCAGTCTGTTTGTGCCATTAGCGATTGAAAACCGAAGAAGATAAAGAGACCGAAAAGGAGATGTTTGATATTCATTAGGACAATTTTAGTTATTCTAATTTAGGGCTTCTTTGGAAAACACCACACGCTAATTGATATATTTGTGCTCAAAGTGGATACAATGGTTGCACAATCAAAGGTTTTAGTGATTTACACAGGCGGTACAATTGGAATGGTTAACGATTTTGTGACTGGTGCATTAACCGCTTTTGATTTTGGAGACGTATACAAACACATTCCGGAATTAAGCCGACTAAACGTTGCGCTTACCACTTCAGCCTTTGAAAACCCAATCGATTCTTCGGAAATGCATCCGGAAATCTGGAAAAAAATTGCACTCCAAATTGAATTGTGCTACGACGAATACGACGGATTTGTGGTTTTACATGGTTCTGATACCATGGCCTTTACCGCTTCAGCATTGAGTTTTATGTTGCAAGGATTAAACAAGCCAGTAATTCTAACAGGATCACAATTGCCTATCGGAACAATCAGAACTGACGGAAAAGAAAACCTCATCACAGCTGTCGAAATTGCTGCGGCAAAAAACGAAAACGGCGAAGCGTTGATTCAGGAAGTAGCGGTTTACTTCGAGTACTCGCTTTATAGGGGAAATAGAACTACCAAGGTTTCGGCGTTCTCGTTTGAAGCTTTCCGCTCCCCAAACTATGCACCATTAGCAATTGCCGGAGTTCATATCAACTATTCTGAAAAACGCACGCAAGGTAATGGAAGTTTAAATGTATTTACCGATTTCGATCCTAACGTACTGCTTTTAAAGATCTTCCCGGGAATGAACTGGAGTTTGATCTCTGATTCAATAACCGCGGATAAGATCAAAGGAATTGTTTTGGAAACTTACGGAAGTGGCAACGCGGCTTCAGACAAAGCTTTTCAGGAGACACTTCAAAACTACATGAACGAGGGCGGAATTGTACTGAACATTACCCAATGCAGCACGGGAAGTGTTGAACAAGGTAAATACGAAACGTCTTCATTTTTTGATAAGAACGGAGTTATTTCAGGAAAAGATCTGACCAGCGAAGCAGCAATTACAAAGATGATGTATGCGGTTGGTGTTGCCGAGGGGAATAGCGAAGAGGTAAAGCGTATTCTTCAGACAAATGTTGCGGGCGAAATGACTTTATAACTTAGACTTTGAGATGTCGAGAATCTAGATTTCTAGACTCAAGTCTCAATCAATCTTCCGATGAAATCACTTCAACCAGCGCATTCCAGAAATCTTTTGTTGAAAGCACACAGCCCTGAGTAATGAGTTTATGAATCTCCTGTTCGCGTTCATTGTGATAGGCATGTTTGCTGGTAAAGAATTCCAACTCGGAAATGTGTTTTGTTAATGCTTCATGAATTCCTTCCGGTGTTGAAAGATCAATTGTACTGCCTTCGGTTCGTTGAATGGTAATCAGGCTCTGATCCTTTTCTCCCAAATGGAAAACCAAACACATATCTGCAGAACGATTCTCAAGGTATTCTACTTTCTCATAAACCGTTTCCAGCACCTTATCAGAAAACAATTCTACAAGCGCAATTGCTTTTTCAGGATTGGTTTCATTCAACATTTTCCAGTCATCGCCAGCCACACCGTTTAGAATTAAAAATGCTTTCAGATCACCTTCCAGGTGTTCCAATTCTTCGTTTGTGAGCATGCGATATTTCATGCCTGCAAAGTTAACAAAAGGCACCTCGACTCCGCTCGGTGACCTTTTGATTTTTTCAGTTAGTAAAAAGTATATTCGAAATTGATGGAGTACTTATCCGAAAGGTATTGTACTTTTTCAACCAGATTTTTTTCTGAGAACTTACAATCATACCCGAATTTCACTTGATCTTTTCTGCCATAGCTCTTCCAGGCAATTCTGTTTCCGTTTCCATCAGTAGTATTGGAATACTTATATATGCGTTTACCATTATCATTAAAATTTTCGCTAGTACTTGTGTTTCCATCAATCCAGTAATGATATACCAGCGTTTTCTCATTGTAATATCGCTTCGAATCCAACAAAACAGAATCTTTGGAAAACGTGTTTTCGTTTAGGTAAACTTTGCCATCCGTAATTGTGCGGGTATATTGAATGTAGGAACCATCATTGTTTTTAGCGTCATAAGAACAGCTTGACACTTCTTTTACGTTCTTTTGTTGCACTTCTCCCTTATCATCACAGCTATAAGTCCAATTTCTCTTCAAAACACCATTTACAAAATACCGCGAACGTGTTGGCTTTTTCAAAACATCATCGTATTCAGTTACATACTTATATACCTTTGTTTGTAAACCATAATTTACCTGTTCTACCAAGCTAGTTTGATGCCCGGAATAATACACATACTTGTATTCCGTTCTCAACTTTCCATTTACGTTTTTGGTGATGTGAACGATTCTTCCTTCCGCATCATAATCTGCATGCGTTTTTATTACTTTTCTCTTTGCTTTTCTGTTTACATCCGTCAACAAAGTACCGCTATAGGAATATTCGGTAGTCGCATATTTATTTACTTCTTTTATTGGTAATCCATCAGCGTTGTACACCCTTTCACTCGTTACCTTTTTACTCCCGTTATTCTTCAACTCATAAGCCTTAACAGTATTTACTTTGTGCTCTTTTATCAATTCATTTCGACGGTTAACACCAGCGTAATAATCATACGACATGGAATTACCGATAATAAATTCGGGTCCCCAAATGAGGTAATTAAGCGTGTTTGAAGAATTGTTTTGTGCCAGACTTAAAAACGGAACCAGCGCTAAAAGTGTAACTAATGCTTTCATAAGTATTGATTTGAGGTTGATCCAATAAGCAAAGGACTTCAATAAAGTTACATAAGATTATCCAAAATGAGTCGGTCAAAACCTTAACTTTACGGCGATGCAGAAAAAAGGAATTGCAATACTTGGTTCAACCGGTTCTATTGGAACGCAGGCTTTAGAAGTCATTGAATCGTATCCGGATTTATTTGATCTTCAGGTAATCACCGCACAATCAAATGCAGATCTACTGATTCAACAAGCACTTAAATTTCAACCAAACGCAGTTGTTATTGGCGATGAAACCAAATACCAATTGGTGAAAGATGCTCTGTTCGATGAAGGAATTCAGGTTTACGCTGGTGCAGAATCACTTTGTCAGGTGGTAGAATACACAGAAGTAAATACGGTACTAACAGCTTTGGTTGGTTATGCCGGATTGAAGCCAACACTTGCCGCAATTGAAGCTGGGAAGGATATTGCATTAGCGAACAAAGAAACACTTGTTGTTGCTGGAGCGCTTGTAACTGAACGCGCAAAAGCAAAAGGTGTCAATATTTATCCTGTAGACTCCGAGCATTCAGCCATTTTTCAATGTCTGGTAGGTGAATTCCACAATCCTATTGAGAAAATCTATCTGACAGCATCCGGCGGACCTTTCCGCGGATATTCTATGCAGCAACTCGAAAGTGTTACCAAAGCACAAGCATTGAAACATCCGAATTGGAGCATGGGAGCCAAGATCACCATAGATTCAGCCTCAATGATGAATAAAGGGTTGGAAGTAATTGAAGCAAAATGGTTGTTCAATCTGAAAGAAGAACAGATCGATGTTATTGTTCATCCGCAATCGATTGTACATTCCCTTGTTCAGTTTACCGATGGAAGTATGAAAGCGCAAATGGGTTTACCCGATATGAAACTTCCGATTCAGTTTGCATTAACTTATCCGCATCGTTTACCTACAGATTTCCCACGATTCAATTTCATGGACTATCCGCAGCTGACTTTCGAAAAAGCGGATTTGGAGGTTTTCAAAAATTTGCGACTGGCTTACGAAGCAATGCGCATTAGTGGAACAGCGGCCTGTGCATTAAACGCTGCAAATGAAGTGGCAGTACAACTGTTTTTAGAAGACAAAATTCGTTTTGTTGATATTGCAAACATCAACGAAACCGTTATGAATAAAGCCGAAGTGATTGTTCAACCAACCTTAGAAGATTACGTTCAGGTAGATACATTGGCACGACAATTGGCAAAAAACTATTAATAGATCAAAAATGAAAATTTTACAAATCGCCCCAATTTTACTTTTTCTTGCTTTCTCAGGAAGGATAAGTGCACAAATTCAATTTCAAGAAAACGTAACTTTTTTCGCCATTCTTCAACAAGCAAAAAAAGAAGACAAACTGATTTTTATGGATTGCTATACCACGTGGTGTGGTCCATGTAAATGGCTAGTGAAAAATGTATTTTCAGATCAAAAAGTAGCTGAAACTTACAACTCGCAGTTCATCAACTTCAAATCCGACATGGAGAAAGGTGAAGGATTGGATTTGGCGAAACGTTTCGAAATTCAGATGTACCCAACCTTGCTTTGGCTGAATGGAAATGGAGAAGTAGTTTTCAAGGTAGTTGGAACAAATACAGTTGAAGCATTTTTGGAATTTGCCTCAAATCTCAAGGACTCAGAGAACCAATTTCCAACAATGGTGAAGAAGTTTGAGGCCGGAAATAGAAACCCGGACTTCTTAAAGAAACTAGCAAACACAGCAACCGTTGGTTATTATCCAAATGCATCTGTATACGTTGAAGAATACCTTGCCTTGATTCCAAATGAAGACTGGTCTAAAGAAGAGAATGTAGGTCTTTTGTATGCTGCTTGTAAAACCTTTGATTCGAAGACAACCAAATACATTTTGGAAAACCGAACGAAATTTGATGCGGAATTGGTTCAATCAATCACAACGCAATGTTTAGATAATCAATTAAGATTGGTAATAGAATCAAAATCGATAGAACAATTAAATGTTCTTTTTGCTGCTGTTGATGATTATGCATCGGATAGACAGGATTATAAGTACGCTGCCGAAATGTATTTTTATAGAGCCACTGGTAACCGAGGAAAATTAAACGAACTGACTTCAACATACTTGAAAGATTCCAATGATCCGAATTTATTGAACGAGTACGCATGGGAACGTTTTGAAAATGAAACCAATACTGTTCTTTTAAAAGAAGCTATTGTTTGGGCAGAAAGATCTGTGAAGATTGATAAAAATTACGCCAATACAGATACGCTTGGTCAGCTTTACCAAAAGATTGGAAACAAGAAAAAAGCAGATAAATGGTTGAAAGAATCTAAGCGATTAGAACCTTAGGAAAAAGATAACGAGAACCAGGTATCTCAGAAATTTTCCCAACGTCATGAAAATGAATGTTGGGATTTTTTTTGTCTTGTAAATTCCCAATGCCACCATTAGCGGATCACCGATTATCGGAAGCCAGGAAAGCAAGGCTATATAACTTCCATATTTCAGCACCAATTGTTCTGCTTTTGGAGTTGTTCGCTTCATCCATTTGTCACGTGCAAACTGCCCGAGATAATAGTTTGTTGCACCCCCCAAACTGTTTCCAACAGTAGCAATTAAGAGTATAAGAATTGGATCTTGGTTATGAGAAAGACAGTAAAGTACTGTTGCCTCGGAAGGAAAGGGAATAATGGTGGATGACAAGAAGCAGCTTGCAAAACATGTAAGTAAACTCCAGTAATCCATGGTGTAAATATAAGAAGATCACCTCGACGCCGCTCGGTGGCCTTCACAAGTTTATCGAGCCCGCCGCCGCGGGAGATAAACAAAAAGTCCCGACTCAATTAAGAATCGGGACTTTTCTATAAGCTAAAAGCTAATTAGTTTTTAACGATGTGGTTTGTGATAGACTTACCGTCGATTGTCAACGTGTAGTTATACATTCCAGCATTGAAAGCAGAACCATCGATAGCCATAATTTGTTTACCAGCATTCATAACTGAAGGCGCAACAGTGTAAACAACACGTCCAGCCAAATCAGTAACAACCATAGAAACTTCAGCAGCATTTTTCAAATCGAAAGAAACGCTAGTTTCGTTGTTGAATGGGTTTGGAGAAGCCAATACGTTTGTAGCTACGTCAGCGATTTCAGCTGCAGACAATGTAGGATCAAAGTTCAAACGAACCATTGGCACATCATTTTGGTAGTACAAAGTAGAAACATCGATATCATTTCCGTCTAACAAGAAAGAAGTTTGATCTGGAGCATATCCTCCGTTAGCAATTCTCAATCCTGTTTCGTAAGAACCAGCAACAACTAAATAAGTAACACCAGCAGACAATGTGATCTCGTCGTTCAACATGAATACCAAGTTAGAGTTGTTCATACTTCCCGCAGGAACTGCAACTGGATCTGAACCACCAACGTAAACGAAATCTGCTCCTGAAGAAGCATCATAAATAGCAACATAAACCTCGATGTTTGCAGGAGAACCATTCGCTACACGAACGTTTACAGCTTTTACATCTTGATCAGCGTAGATATCGTACAAGTTACCAGTTTCGAAACTAGTTGTGTTTGTAGTGTATCCGTTTGGTGTATTGTTATCACGAGCGTAGATGTAATCAACAACTGAGAAAGTGAAATCAGAAATAGGGTTGTTCAAAGGAACGTCATCCGTTTCTGTCATGTTCAAAGAACGATCAACTGCGTAAGTTCCGTTTCCAGCAGGAGTGAACTGAGTTGACAATACCAAACTGTCAGAAGACAAAGAGTTGATTGTTCCAGCAGGGCTAGTACCAACAAACAAACCAGTGTTTACGTTTACTCCTAAAGAAACGTTAGTCAATGGTGAATCACCAATGTTTTTAACTTTAGCAGTGAAATCGATTGGAGCGATTTGTGTGTTAGGAATCATGTAATAATTCAAACCAACAGATCCCCAGTAAGTGTTTTCTACTTCTAAATCGTAATCAGCAGCCTCAGTAATAGCTACGTCATCAATATTCCATCCGTAAGTTACCCATACGTTAGGATTTGTTGATTGAGCAGGGAAACGAGTAGTCCAGTGGAAACGAACCCAAAGTTGAGTTGATCCTCCAGGAATAAAAGCAGCCAAGTTAATGTTAACAGCATCCGGGTTAGGGTATGCAGAACCACCTGATTGAGAAAGAACTTCTTTATCAGAGTTATCTCCTACAGTAATCCAAACTGTACCGTTTACCGAAATTTGGAACTCTTGCAAATCATTGAACAATGCCCCGTTTTGCAAGAAAGACAAGTTAAGATTTGAAGAAGTAATTGCGATTGGCGCAGCTGAAGTTAAATAGTAATCAACATCCAACGCTTGAGTAGCTGGAGTTAATGTTGGGTTACCATTTCCTAGTTCTGCAAAGTTAGCATCAGAAACAGAGTTAATGATTCCTTGAGTAGTGTTATTAGCCCAACCTTCTTTAGTTGCGTTAATGTTCCATCCAAAGTTTCCACCAGTTTGACCATCGTTATCGATAACCCAATCAGCTGGATTTGAGAAGTCACTTGCCCATAATGTCATACCAAGTGCTTTTGGAGTTGTAGCTGTACCTTTTACAGACTCAACTTCCTCGGTTTGAAGAACTGGCATTTTCATCGGCGCATTGATGTTTTTTTGCGCGTAGAAAGCTCCAGTTACTGCCAAACACGATAAAAGGGTAATGTGTTTTTTCATAGTTACTTTTAAATTTTGAATTGCTAAAATAAAATCTACATCTTCTTAATGCAAATTTATTGAGTGAAATAGGTGAAATTTCTTATAAGCTGTTAAAATTTGACATCTTTTAAGAAAGGCAACTTTATCCTGGTTTCCTTCAAATCACTTGCAT
The DNA here is from genome assembly GCA_946479125.1 of uncultured Flavobacteriales bacterium. The sequence goes on along the minus strand of CAMLET010000034.1, from coordinate 1,341 downwards.
AAAGTAGCGTATGCTCTACAGATTCCACATTGTTCGAATGGTTGGAAATAATTTCACCTAAAGCATTGATAACTGCACTAGATCCGTTATAATTCAGTTCGTTGGCATCAATGCCTACTCTATTTACTCCAACTACATAACACTGATTCTCAATTGCCCGGGCTAAAATTAGGGCGGACCAATGCTTGATTCGTCTTTCAGGCCAGTTGGCAACATAAATTACCAAATCAAACTCCGGTTCTCCGTTTACCATTTTATTTCTGCAATTCTCAGGAAAGCGTAAATCATAGCAAACCTGAAGGTTAATGTTCCACCCTTTGTATTCAACAATGGTTTTTACATCACCTGCTTTAAAAAACTGATCTTCACTAGCCAGACCAAATAAATGGCGCTTATCGTAAACCGAATATTCACCAGTTGGTTTCATGAAAACCCCACGATTGAAGTAATTTCCGTTCTCTTTTATGATTAGGGAAGTATAAACAGCTGCATTCTTTTCGCCGGCTATTTTCTTCAGCCAGGCGACACTTTCGCCTTCCATAGTTTCAGCTAACGATTCAGAATTCATTGTAAATCCGGTTTGAAACATTTCCGGAAGAACGATCAAATCTGTTTCTTTTACATCTGCCATTAATCGTTCGTAATTCGCGAAATTGGCTTGTTTGTCTTCCCAAACCTGATTGGCTTGTACAGTGGCAATTCTTAGATCTTGCATAACAAATCGGCAGCTTTAGTTAATGTTTCGTCTGTTTTGGCAAAGCAAAAGCGTACTGTAAGATAATCGCGCTGATCATCGAAGAACGGAGAAAGTGGAATTGCAGCAACACCAACATCTTTCACCAGCCATTCACAAAACTGAACATCGGAAAGTCCCGAAATGTTATCGAAACGCGCGGTTTGAAAATACGTTCCTTCGCAAGGCAGTAATTCGAACTGGCTGTTTTGCATCAAGTTTCTGAATAAGTCCCGTTTCTCTTTATAGAAAGGTGCTAAGGTAGAAACATCAACTTCCTTAATGTATTCTGCCAATGTTTTTTGCGCCACACTGTTTACAGAGAATACCAAATATTGATGTACTTTCTTTATTTCTTTCATGATTGGTTCCGGAGCAACCATGTATCCGGTTTTCCAACCTGTGATATGAAATGTCTTCCCAAAAGAAGAAACGATTACGGAACGCGAACGCAAAACCTCATGATCATGAGCTGAACGATGCGGTTCATCAAAATTGATGAATTCATATACCTCATCGGAAAGCAAAATCAAATTGGGATGGTCTGCCACTACACGAACCAATTCGTCAAAATCATTTTGATTCAGCATCTTACCACTTGGGTTGTG
>CAMLET010000033.1 GCA_946479125.1 uncultured Flavobacteriales bacterium | reverse complement strand
ATTCTCTTCTGAAGCAATTCCACAAATTTCACCACCAGCCTCAAAAACCTTGATGAACTGATTGTCCGCCACAACATCTAATTTTTGTTGTTCCTCACCCTGAATATTCACTTCGCCTTGCGCTCCAAGAATGTGATCTACCAATCCTGCTCTGCGAACATCGCGAGATACAATTTTAGAAGCTACGGCAATGTCATTCAGAATTCTGGAAAGTTCACCAGAAGCTCCGGGAGATTCTGCCTGGCGATCCATAATGAACTCATTTAGTGTTGTGATGTGCGACATGAAAAAAGTTTTGACAAAGATAGGATTCAAAGTCAAAACTAAAAAGGTAAAAAGCAAAAGACCCGTTCAAGGAGTAACACTCATCTCCTCCCCTTTTGACTTTTACATTTTGATTTTTAAGTTAATCTACGATTTCTTTGAATATTCCTTTAACAGAGCACTATGTTCTTCCAAAAGTGAATAATACCTGTCTTTCCAATAAGCAATGGTGTTTTCACCATAAATAAGTGCCGGTTCAGAGAAGTTTGACGACGCACGACCAGTAATCTGGGGAATTTCTTCAGAAAAATCGTGATGGAGAATTTTCCCAAATTCCAGAATATAATCAAGTGACAAATCCGATGTTTCAAATGCATTGTACAACCAACGACGGCTTTTACCCATCTTGATGGCCACTTTTGTAAGCGATATTCCGCTACTTCGTACAATCTTTTCAACGATTTCACCTCGATGTATCATGTGACAAATTTCTGCACCCGTTCGCGCATCATGTTTTACACCATTTGCACATAATTGTAATTTATATATATTTATCGCAGTAACAGACAATTATTCACATGAACAAGATTTCCTTCCCATTTTACATTATCGTAGCATCCTTTTTATTCCTATTTATTTCACCAATTATTATTGTAAAATCCTGTAAAACTTCGAATGCAGAGCAGCATAATGACAAACAAACACTCATTCTGAAACACAGGTTTCTGCTTGACGTCATTAAGTCAAATGCCAAGCACGAATTGAAAAGAAATAAGAAGATGTTGAGTCGTTGATCTAATGATTGATGTTTACTTTTTGGAATCTTTCGAAGCCTGCTTCAACAACTGATTGTGTTCTTCCAGAAGTGAATAGTATTTATCCTTCCAGTAATCAATACTGTTTTCGCCGTAAGTAATTGGATTTTCTGTGAATGCCGATTTGTGTCCTGCAATTTGGGGAATTTCCTGAGCAAAGTCGTAATGCAAGATTTTACCAAACTCAATAATATAATCGAGCGATAAATCTGCGGTTTCAAAAGCGTTGTAAATCCATCTGCGGCTCTTACCCATTCGGGTAGCTACTCTTGCAAGTGGAATACCGCTGCTTCTAACAACCTTTTCAACTATTTCTCCTCGGTGAATCATGAGCCAAATTTCTGCACTTAGAAGCGCAACATGTTTCACGCTAATTACTCATAGTTGTAAATTAGTTTGAAATGATTCATTAACGTTTAAGATAACCATAATTACTCGAGAAGCGCTAAAACAGATTAATTATTAATCTTTTTTTGATTATTTTTTAATATATTCATATTGGTAATAGATGAAATATGGCTAAAAATTACACGCTGAAAGTTCAAGGTTTAGACATCAGCCTGATACAAAACAATCAAAACGATTTTATTTCGCTTACGGATTTAGCGCGCCATCGAGATGATGAACGCAGTGATTATATCATTCAAAATTGGCTGAGAACCAGAAGCACCATAGAATTTATTGGGTTGTGGGAGAAATTCAATAACCCAGATTTTAATTCCATCGAATTCGATGGAATTAAAAATTTATCAGGCTCCAATAGTTTTTCTCTTACCGCTAAACGGTGGATTGATACGACTAATGCAATCGGTATTATTTCTAAAACAGGACGATATGGCGGCACGTTTGCTCATAAGGACATCGCTTTTGAATTTGCAGCATGGTTAAGTACTGAATTTAAGTTCTATTTGATAAAAGAATTTCAACGCTTAAAGGACGATGAAAACGACCGATTGAAATTAGAATGGAATTTACAAAGAACCATTTCAAAAATTAATTATCGAATTCACACTGATGCTGTAAAGGAGAATCTTATACCCAAAGAAATTACTAAGCAACAATCGAGTTTCGTTTATGCAAATGAAGCAGATTTACTAAATGTTGCTCTATTTGGCACAACAGCCAAAGAATGGAGAGACTTAAATGAAGGAAAAACCGGAAATATTCGAGATTATTCAACCTTGGAACAATTGGTCGTTATCAGTAACATGGAAAGCATAAATGCATTGTTGATTCAACAGGGTATATCGCAACATGAACGATTGATTACTTTAAATAAAGTCGCAATCAGTCAAATGAAGTCGTTAATGGAAAACAAAACGATAAAGACCCTGAAATGACTTGGAACCTTTACGAATCGCTTAGGAGCCTAAGATTAATAAGATTTACCTCCAGATAAAGTCTTTGATGTTTTAGCATCCTAAAATCGGAATGTCTAATTTTGGGCATGTTTCAAAAGTTCAAGTACCATATTCTTATGCACCTCATTATTTTCATGTGGGGGTTCACGGGAATATTGGGAAAATTGATTCATTTACCGACCCTTCCTTTGGTTTGGTTCAGGATTCTGATTGCTGGTTTGGCAATGCTTATCGGACTTTACTTCCTGAAACTTCCCATGCGCATTCGTGATAGAAAATCACTTTTCAAAGTACTGGGAATTGGAGTTATTGTTGCATTACATTGGTTGACTTTTTATGAATCCATCAAACTTTCTACAGCTTCCTTAGGAATTTTGTGCTTGTCTACAGCAACACTTCATGTCACCTGGATTGAGCCGCTCGTATTCAAAAAGAAGTTTTCATGGGTGGAATTTATGTTCGGATTCCTTGTGATTGGCGGAATCTATTTTGTTTCATCCGATTTCGACCCCAAAGAATACAAGGCGCTTGGTCTTGGACTGTTTTCAGCTTTATGCGCCGGATTATTCTCTGTTTTCAATGCCAAAATGGTGGAAAAAGTTCCTTCGCCGGCAATCACATTTCATGAGATGATTATGGGATTCATCGTCCTAACAATCGTGCTTGGTTTCCAGGGAAATCTAAATGCAGCCTTGTTTAAAATGACCTTGAGCGATTTCCTTTGGTTACTTTTCCTTGGAATTTGCTGCACCGCTTTTGCTTTTATCGCAACGATAGAAGTCATGAAAAAATTGGGTGCGTTTACCGTAAGTTTAAGTATCAATCTCGAGCCAGTTTACACCATTCTGTTAGCTATTCCAATTTTGCACGAAGAAGAATTACTGAACGGAAATTTCTATGCCGGTTCGGCAATGATCATTGCGGTTGTTGTGGCAAATGCCATTTACAAAAGTTGGCAGCGGAAGAAGACCGCAAGACTAGAGACAAAAGACGAAAGACTTTAGACCCCACAGATGCACAGATTAGAGCGAATCTATACTTCGACAGGCTCAGCACAGGACCGCCTCGCTAAAATGGCGACTGGTAAGCGCCATAAAAATCTGTGCATCTGTGGGGTCTAAAGTCTATTTCGTTTTAATAAAGAGTTTCCAGCTCTTCGTTTGATGCTCGTTCATCACTCTTGGGAATTTTTGCTGTGAACCAAATTTCCCCTTTTCTTCCATGAATTTGTAGAACATTTTCGGAGAAACGGCTTGTGCCTGCGGCTGTTTCAAGGTGTCATATTTACGGCATGAATGATAATCATCGTTTAACTCACATAAGAATTTGTCGACCGTTTGTACAACGCGTTCTTTATCTGCTTCGTTCTCTAAACCAAAGTACCAGTGATGACATTGTTCTTCTTCGCTGGCATACAAACAAAACTCAGGAATAGCAATTCCCAATTCTTGTGTGGTTTTTAGAACCGCAACATTGATGTTGTCCAATGAAAGATGTTCGCCTGTTAAACTAACGTACTGCTTAATCCGACCACTAATAATGATCTCTGAGTGTTCTAAATCCGTGAAGCGAACCAAATCGCCAATAAGGTAACGCCACAAACCAGCATTAGTTGAAAGTACTAGTGCATAATCAACACCCAATTGCACATCTTTCAATGTTAGGGCTTTTGCCTCTGGTTTCACATTTCCAGCAGCATCAAAATTCTCTGTATTAAAGGGAACAAATTCGAAGAATATTCCAGATTTGGCAAGCAACTGCATTCCTACTCTGTCCGGCTTCGATTGAAAAGCAATGTACCCCTCAGACGCCAAATACGTATTGAGCAAAGCTACTTTCTTACCGCAAACCTTTTCAAAACGATCAAGATACGGCTCAATATAAACACCACCGTAAACGTACAATTCCAGGTTTGGCCAAACATCGTGAATGGTATTTACCTTGTGCTTTTTGATGATCTTTTCCATGAGCATCACACACCAGGTTGGACTTCCAGCAATGGTGCTGATGTCCCATTCAGGTGCTTTCTCCACCATTTTTTCCAACTTCTTACTCCAATCTTTAATGGCAGCAGTATTTGGATCTGGTTTCGTTAAAGGCTGTAAAACCATAGAAGTGTGTTTCTTCAATATTCCGGATAGATCACCTTCGATTCTATTTCTGAACTTTTCCAGTTTACTTGAACCACCAACTACTAAAAAAGACTTTTGGTAAAAAGCATCCGTTAAGTCGAAAAGCGAAGTTGCAGCAAACTGTTTGATACTGTTTCGTTGAAACGAACGAATCATATGTCGCGTTACCGGAATTCGCTTACTTGGTGAACCCGTAGTTCCTGATGAAAGCGCAAAATACTTTATTTGTCCCGGCCAAATAACATCTGGCTCTCCGTCAATTGCTTTGTGCAGCCAGTACTTATACATTCCATCGTAATCCGTAATAGGCACCCGTTCCTGGTATGCTTTTACAAAATCTTCCTGCTCCAAAACATTATCGAAATAATGGTATTGACCAAATTCCGTGTTATGAGCGAACTTTAAAAGTTTGGACAATACCTTGAGTTGATCAGTAAAAGTGGGGACTCTATTTGATCTTCTCTTCGCTCCTAACTCGGTGGTTTTCTTTACTATTCTTCCGATTACTGCCATTGGCTAACGTTTGCTAAACAAAAATCATAAAAATTCGCCGACTTATTGGTTTATTAACGTTGAATTTTTAATATTGAAATACTAAACTATAGTATTGTTCCCATATCAATACGTAACTTTGCGAAAACTATTTAAACCCAGAAACATCTCCTTATGGAAAAGAAAATTATCCTTGTTCCTCACGACTTTACCACCGTGGCTGACAATGCGTTACAACATGCCATCTGTGTAGCCAAGAATGCTGATGCTGAAATTCATGTTCTACACATTGTTGGTAAAGAGAAAGAAATCAAAGATGCCGAAGAAAAAGTAAAAGACATTTGCTCTGCAAATGGAACTGAGGTAAAATTGATTCCTATGGTTCGCGTTGGAAACATTTTTGAAGATATTGGTGATGTGGCTTCTGAATTGCACGCTGAATTGATTTTCATGGGTACGCACGGAAAGCATGGATGGCAAGTAATTACAGGAAGTAATGCGTTGAAAGTGATTACACATTCTACTGTTCCTTTCATCGTGGTTCAGGAGCGTGAGATCAAGTCAAGCGGATACGATGATATCGTAGTTCCATTGGATTTGAATAAAGAAACGAAACAAAAGTTGGCTTATGTTGCAAACATCGCAACTTACTTTAAGTCGAGAGTACATATCATTACACCAGACGAAAGCGATGAATTCCTTCGTCACCAGGTAAAAGCAAACATACAGTTCGCAATCAAGTTCTTCCACGAAAGAGGAATTGATGTAACAACGAAAGTTGCGCCAAACAGTGGTTTCGATAAGGAGATCGTAAAACACGCTGTAAGTTTGGAAGCGGATTTGATTGCTATCATGAATTTGAACAGAAACAACATGTTGGGAGTGATTACGGCAAATCACGAACAGTACATCTTGTCAAACGACGCACAAGTTCCTGCATTGATCGTAAATCCTGTTGAAGGGAAGTACGGTAGCAGCGTTTTGTTTAGCTAGTAAAACGAAATTAATATTGAACCCAAGGCATCTCGACTACGCTCGATGACCTTGGGTTTTTTGTTTTAGTTAAAATGACAAGCTATCCCCAATTTCATCTGTCCGAAAATACCGGCTTGAATTGGTCCGCCTTCTGCTGAAGGTTCATCGAAATTGTAGAAAGCGTACTTATCAAACTGAACATATGTGGAGGCGTGAAGCCAAAAGTGAGATTGGAGTAATTGATGTCCATATTTAATTCCGATTTCGGGTCCAACTGCATTTCTGTCTAAACGCAAAGCAAAACCAACAAAACCTTGCATCAAATAGGTTGGTGTATGTGTACCAAACGCACCTCGAATTCCGATCCAGCCAGTAAGCAATTTTTCATGTCTGATAGTGGTTCCGGTATCGTATTTATACTTCACATCTTCATCAATTGCAGCCGCATTGCAATACACTTCGAGACCAAAATGTTCGGTCGCGCGGTTATAAACGGTTAACCCAAAAGTCGGATTCAAGGATAAATTGTTTTGCGAAGAATAGTAGCGCATAAATCCGCCATTGGCTTCAAAATAATTTCTGTTTTGGGAAAATGAATGCGAATGGCTGATTAAATATCCAACGAAAGCAAAGAGAATAGTGATTCTAATCATTTTAGAATTATTTAGAACTACAAAAAATGAATTTGTAATCATCACAGTAACGGTTGAAATATGGTTTTGGTTTGAATTGCTCCAGAATAATCACCTCATCATTCTACATACAAACACTGTTTCCAGTTCCAAAGTGGACGATTCGCTACCTGAATCTCTATCTCGTACATTCCCGTTTTCTTCGGAATGAGCTTTTTTAACTTGTGATTTCCTGCTTCAAAAGCCATTACCTTTTCTTTCAGCACTTTTCCTTTGTTGTCTTTAACTTTTACTGTTATTTCGAGAGTCTGTTTGCCGGGAAGAGCCATCTTTTGCCAATCAGGTAAGTTAAAGAAAACATCATACTTCCCTTTCGAATTCAATTCGCAGCGTACATTCAAAGGATGTTTGGAATAGCTGTTCAGCTTTGGTGTTTGATCCGTTTTTTGCAAATAGACTTTGTAAAAACCATTGCTTGCACTACTCGCCTCGCCTTCGGTATACCAAAACGTCGAAGGTTGATTGGCAAGAATTCCACCAAGCATGTAGCCCATAAACACTTCTTCATCCCCAGCATATGCCCATTCAAAAAAACCATCGTTCCAACGCGGATCGGAATTCGGGATAAAAGCAGCCCCTGAACCTAAAAGCTGTGGAAGTTTGTTTGGAAGCAGGTACTCCAGAATTGTTCCATCTGGTGCAAAAAGTATTTTCGACATTGTGGGAACAAACGGAACATCATCGTTCTGCACCAACACACCCAACGAATCGTAAAAATTGGAAATTCCACCGATCAGAAACGTCGTTGTTGTTTTGCTCATTGCATCAAAAACAGAGAAATCTGCGCACTCGTACTGGTTATAAAATTGACGAAAACCTGGATATTCTCTCAACTTCATTTCAGGAGAAATCTGAACAGCATTCTGAAACGGCAAGTTTGCTTCGTATTGAAAAACACCAGAAAGCGCAACTAGATAATTGGTATCTGGAACATGCTTCACTTTTATCAGGTTGAAGTCCCGTTTGTGGAGAAGGGAGTCTTGAACAACTGGACGTATAAAATAATAACCATCCTGGATTCCGTGTTCATCTGGTTCAGAACGTCCCCAGCCAAAACTGAACATTCCGTCTATATAGCGCTGCTCAAATGTAGGCATGTCGTTTGGGTTGTATCTTCCCTGGAACTCGTGTCCACCCACACAATAAAACTTTCCGTTGATGTAGCTGACTTGCCCGCCTGTTACCGCAAATTGAGCGTGTTCAATAGTCTCAATATAAGGAGTGTAAGTCAATTCGTTTTTCACATAACTCACCATTTGTGACACGTCTAGCCTCAGCAATCGGTTGAATGTTACATGCTCTTTTGTCTTTTCATCTATTCCATAACCGCCTATGAGAATTAACGAATCATTGTGCTGGTAAAAGCAATGATTCGTTGCTTTTAATTGACTTGCAAGTGGCTCACCAAGGTCAACAACAGATCTTTTCCAGGTTTGCAATGTCTTCAGATTAATGACGATCAATTGGTTATTGTGTCCTGCAGAATCAAAACTTGCGAATGGCTGACGACGATGTAAACCATCCAATCTTCCACCAACAATCAATACCTCATCACCGCTTTTTGCCCAGGAATATGATTGAACCCCGGCAAATTCTGAAAGAGTGACAGGCTCTAGTTTTACGGTATATTCAGATAAACTTTGAGCGTTCGCAAAAATTGAAAACGTTGAAACGAGGCATGCGAAAAAGAAATTCTTCATGATGGAATTATGTCAAGATATTATGTGATGCCTCTGTTGGTTTCGGGATATTTGGTTGGTCGAACATTTCCAACAAGTCAATTTCAATTGTTCTGGCCATTGAAGTAATTGGAACATCATTCGGACCACCTTCAAACGGATTTTCAGATGATTCACCAATTTTCTCCATGGTAGTAAAAACCCAACCCGCCAATGCACTGAACGGAATAGAAAGATAAACCATCCCCTCGCCCAATTTCTGGAATTCATTCAACATTCCGAACGGAAGTAAAAGAATGAAAATCTTAATAAACCACAGATTCAAAGTGGCGTACTGACGAGGATACGGAAAATTCTTAATACGTTCTGCGGCTCCTTGCTGATTGTACAATTCGGTAATGGTCGACATCAATTCCATGTGACGGAAATCTTCTATTAATCCAAGCGATAAAAGCATTTTCACGTCTTTGGATTGCAAGGCCTGAATTTGAGTGGCTTTATTCGTTTTGGTCATTACATAAGCCAATTCCTCGCGAGAAAGATACTTTGCCAGTTCATCTTCCATCTTTGTTTCCTGCTCAACTACATGAAACCACTTGTGTTTGTATTCCGCGTTATGTGCTTTCTTAATTGCTTCCCAGTCTCGTGGAGTTCTGAGTTGATAGCGCAAAGCCGTCATCCACGCAATATGTCTGTTGATCAAACGCATTTGGATAGCTTTCAATTCTTGTTCAGAATGTGGTTTTGAGGCATTTTCAGCAGAAATGAAATCCTTCACCATTACTCCCCAAACTCTACTCGTATTCACAACTCCACCCCAGATTCTTCGTCCTTCCCAAAGCCTGTCATAAGAAGCATTGTTTTTGAAACCAACCATGAAAGCCACAGCTGTTCCTAAAAGTGCAATTGGCAACCAGGGTAACGCAATCCATTTGCATTCACATAGATCGTAAATAACTGTTGGAATTGCGGCTACGATCAGAAGAGCAAAAACATCTCTTCTTGTCCAAATAATAACTTCTTTAAATGAATAATGTTTTCCTGAATGCATTCTTGATTTTTTGACTTCGAGTTCGCTCAATCCCTAAGGTATCGAGCATAGTCGAGATGTTAGTCTTTGTATTCATTGCGCTCTAAACGATCAATTACTTCTTGTAGATTCTGCGCTTTTTTCACTTGTCGGCTGGCGATTGCTGTTGGCGTAAAATACTTGTGCATTTTTAAGAATCCAACTTGCATTTCATCCCATTTTCTGTCCGAGTCAATTTTCCCATGCTCGCGCAACTCCAAACGAAGTCGGTCTGCAATCTCATGGAAATCATCTCTTCCCAGGTAATCCAAATCGGCATCACAAATAATTTCTTCCAATTTATTCTTCGGTTGATGCGGAATTTGTGTTACGTAGATTAGTTCTTTTATCAGATCAATGTGCTGCTCTGAGTATCCGTATTTCGGAAGAATCTCTTCTGCCATTCGGGCACCAATTGGTTCGTTTTTCTCGTAGTTCTCCACAAAACCGGCATCATGATAAGTTGCCGCAGATTTCAACAAGAATAAACCTTCATCGGTAACTCCTTCCAACAAGGCATAGCGTTCAACCGCACGCACAACATCTTTTGTATGCGCGATACTGTGATAATGCAATTTGGAAGAAAGACCTTTTTCCAGCACTTTCATGATATGACGTTCTGCTTTATAGTAATTGATACTACTATACAAATGCAGGTTCACGATTTGTTGGAAACGTTCGTTTGGATACAATCCTTCACCATTCACAGAAAGCTCAGGTTTGATGCGTTCAACGGTGAACATATCAATTAACCCTTTACTTTTCGATGGAACTTTTCCTCTGAAAGTACATTCAAAATACGGCTCAATAAGATTGAATGTTGCTCCGGAAATTGTAACACGTCCCGGTTCACCCATCATTTCCATTCGTTGTGCCTGATTCACCGTGGATCCCCAAATATCGTAAGCCAAACGCTCAGACCCAATTACTCCGGCCGTTACTTCACCCGTATGAATTCCCAATCTCAAGGTCCAATATTCCGTTCCGTTTGCAATTGCATCCAGACGTAATTTTTCCATGTATTCCTGAATGTGGAGCGCAGCTAAAACGGCATCGATCGGGTTGGTGTTGTTTCGCACAGGAACACCCCCAGCACACATATAGGCGTCACCAATTGTCTTGATCTTTTCCAGATTGTTCTTTACAATAATCTCATCGAACTTGCGGAAGTAAACATCCAGTTTATTTACCAATTCCGTTGGTTTCAAACCTTCAGCAATCTTCGTAAATCCAACAAAATCCGTAAACAATACAGAAACCGTTTTGTATGCACGAGCGGATGCTCTACCCTTATTCTTCAACTCTTCAGCCGTCGATTCAGGGATAATATTTCTAAGTAGTTTTTCAGACTTGTCCTTCTCAATTTGCAATAAGCGTTTTTGCTCCTCAACCTTGTGTTTCTCTTCCTGGATAATCTGACTTTGCGCCTCAATACGAATGTTCTGGTTTCGTATTTCTTTTGTACGCTCAACAATTTTCATTTCCAGTTTCACCTGATCTCGACGAGCCAGATCAATCCTTCTTCTCACAAACCAGCGAATCAACAGAATAAGAACCAATCCCACCGGAATCCAGAACCATAATTTCCCCCAGAAAGGTGCTTCAATTTTTATCGTTAATCTGGCTGGATTGGCCTCCCAACTTCCATCATATCTTCTTGCGTAGACCTGAAGTGTGTATGTTCCCGGAGACAAGCTGTTGAAGCGGATTTCCGTTGAGTTTCCTAAGAAAACGTCGTCCTCGTCAGCACCAATTAAACGGTATTTGTACTCCAATAACTCCGGATTCATTAAGTCACTCGCCAAAAAATGAATGGTGAAACTTCGTTGATGATAAGGAAGTGTAATTTGCTGGGTTTCCGAAAAAGCAGTTGACAATGGCGAGCCTTTTTCGCCCGGAAGTAACCATTTATTATCAAACTTGAATTTCAGGAACTTTACGTTCAGCGGAACTGTTTTGTCGGAAAGATTTTCTGGCTTGAAGAAATTATAACCCGCAATTCCCCCAAAATACAAGGTTCCGTTTACCGACTTAAGCGTTGCACCCGTGTTGAACTCGTTGCTCATTAAACCGTTCACTTCGAGGAATGAAGTAACGTTGTTGTTACTTTTCTTTAATCGACATAAACCTTTATTTGTACTGAACCATAAATTATTTTCATTGTCTTCTTCAATTCCGTAAATGAAATTGTTTGGTAAGCCATCGCGTTTGGTAAGTGTTTGTGCCGAGCCGGCTGGAGAAATTTTCACTACCCCTGAACCACTTGTTCCAAACCACATGGTACCTTCCTCATCCTGATACATGCACGAAACATAATCAGCAGTTTTAGAACGAAGAACACCATTGTATTTATAAGGAGATATTACAAATTCACCTTTTGTATTCTTTTTAATTACAGAAACTCCACCTGAATTGGTGGCAACATAAACCAGATTTCCTTTGCCTTTGTAAACTACCCTACAAATTCCTGGTGGAATAGTTTTGTTCGGGTTTTTACCAGAATATACGAAAGCTGTTGATTCATCTTCTTCGTAATCATATAACACAATACCGCCTTTAGTGGCAATGAAGAATTGATTTTTGGAATAACGAATAATTCGATAGATACTTTGAAGCTGCTGTTTATTTACATCCAGCTTAAATTCTATTTTCTTATACGTACACATTCCATATGCACCATATTTCAATAAATAAAGTCCGTTTGATGTTCCAACAAACAATTCACCATCCTGGATATAAAACACACCTGTTATACCAAGTTCAGATAATTCGTTTGGTAAATTGTAATGTGTAAATAATCCTGTTTTATTGTTCAAATGAGAAACGCCAGCATCCGTCGCAACGAAAAGCTCTGTTCCTGTTTTATTTTCTGAGAAACCCCAAACATTTTCAGACGGCAGACCAAAAGTGGTGTTACCGGATGGACCAACGCCAAGGAAACCTTGATTTCCAGGATCAAAACAACCTAAACCACGCAGCGTTCCCAACCAAATCACTCCATTATGGTCAGCGTAAAGTCTACGAATCTCATCTGAGATCAAGGCCTTTTTCTGGAAGATGTCTTGTCGGGTAAACGAAAGATTGTACTTCCCATTCACCTTTTTAACACTAACTAAACCTTTGTTCGTTGTTCCAATAAAGAACTCACTGGTTGATTTCAGATAAACGTCACAAATTTCTCTTATTCCATATTCAGTTTCAAGCGATTTCAAAAACGGGTAAGAAACATTCGCATTGTAATCGTAAAGCCATAAACCTGTTGTTGTCGACAATAGATAATTTCCATTGGTAAACAGTTCAACATCGTTGATCAGCCACGAACCCATGTTACGTTCCTCGTGACGAACTTTTGTCAAGCGTTTTGACACAATATCAAAGGTATACGCTC
>CAMLET010000032.1 GCA_946479125.1 uncultured Flavobacteriales bacterium | reverse complement strand
ACTATTGGATAACCACTCAAACGGAACTCTTCCGAAAGATAACGATTCAAGGTATCTACATTTCTAAGATCCTGAAGTATACCCTTTCGCTCTTGCTTGTCGTAATAAAGAAAATACTCTGTGAACATTCTGTACCTTCTTATCCAAGCGTGCATCTTATTTCTTTTTGTGCCGTGAAGAAACTCTTCCTCAGTGATTCCTGAATTCTCCAACGTTGAAACAGAATCAGAGATAGTCAATTGCGTTAAAAGATCATTCAACTTAGCTTTATCCACATCTTTAGAAGTTGCGATGGAAAACTCACCAACATCAACTTTATCAGGTTCGAAGGTTCCGCGAACGTTTTTTCGCTTGTACGCATTTACACGATATTCTGCCTGTTCTTCATCATAAACAAAATAGATATTATCAATTGTGTAAGTGGTTGTTCCTTTATCATCAAAGTGATAATACCAATAACTGGAAGTAACAGTGACGGAATCAACAGCGGAACCATTGAACAAAAGCTTTTGGGAAAAACCGTTTACATGAAAAATTAAAAAGGCAATTACAACTAACTTGTATTTCCAGAACTTCATTTAGATCTAATTAATTATATGGATCAGATGCTAAAATTAGTTAGTTCCACAAAATCGGTGACAACCACTTTTCATTTGTTTTGACTTCTTCGTGAAATTGCAGGAAGATAGAAACAGTAAGAGTGAAAATATAGCAAAACAGGATTTCATAAAACGAATGTAGTGTTACTCCTTATAATTTACTTAAATATTCCACCCATAAGCGTTTGAATTCTTCAGCCTGTTTTTTGGTTAAGTTGGCATGAACAACCGAGAATTCTTCGCCTGTTATTTCATTGAGTGCAGCAGAAACTCTTCCTGCAACGGTAAACAGGTCTTCGCGCATAAATCCGCCGTGACCATAGAATTTCAAATCGCCAGTCGCAATTCTATCGACTATAATCAAATCAGCTGAGTTGGTTAAACCAATTTTTCGTTTGTCGGAAAGTCGGGCAACTAAATAAGGAAAAGCTTCTTCGGAATTGTAAATACACCAAGAAATAGCGTCTCTGATCAAATAAAACTCCTGTGCTGAATCAATTATCGATAACGCGTCGTTCAAATCCATCGAATCTGGATAAAATCTGGAAAAATAACCTAAAGAATATCCCTTTGAATTTCCGATACGTTGATTGTGCTTTTCATCCCATTTTACGGGCCTTTTAAAGTTTCCTGCAGGAAGTTTGTAAAGTTGATAATTCGTATCGACCACATTGAAATAGATGTAAGGATCATCCTTTGGATAGATGAGTTCCTGAAGTGAATCTAGCTGTCCGAAAATCGACAGTGGTGCTAAAAACAGAATAAACAGTATTAATCTCATAGAATTTCCATTTGACAAACTAAAGCAAAGAAAATGCTTTACACTGGAATATGTTTTGAATTGCGAAAAGTAAACAAGGATGAGTTATGAGTTATGAGTTATGAGTTATGAGTTATGAGTTATGAGTTATGAGATGAACGAAATCGAGATGTTTGGGTTACAAACCAATGAAGAACCATGGTCCACCGAAAATCTGATAAATGATTGCCAGTGCAAAAAACACAACTCCGATGATGAAAATAGTTTTGCCACTTTTTCGATCTGATTCGATATACCCGTAAACACGTTCACCGTTCGGCAAAGTCTTTTTGTGTGACATCAAGTGATAACCAATCAGTAAACCGAGTATTCCACCTCCAAACGCGAAAATATAGCCGGCAACAACCCAGCCTTTATGACTTTCTTCTGGTTTCGATAATTCAGCAATGCGTTCTTTCTTCATCGACTCCAATTCCTCTTCTTCAACAGCTTCTCCTCTATCCTTCAATAGTTTTTGCGCCAGTAAATAGTCGAATTTGCTCCACTCATCGCTTTTCAAAAGCAAGTCGCGAAGTTCTTCATTCGTGAATTCGAATAAATAGTAATTCTTATCGATATTCTCCAGTTCATTAGCAGATAACTCAAGAAACAATTGATCAGCTCTTTCAAAATATTCTTTCTTGATCTTAATGCGGAAATCTTTCGTAAAAGCATTGTTTGCAAAGGAAGCATCGAATCCAGCAGATGCATCTTCGAGCCTCCATTCTATTCCATTCTCCGTAAGAATTTCTGAAACCTCAATTGCTGAAGTTCGGTCAGATAACTTTTGATACGTTAGAAAATCTTCTTCCATAAGGTCTAAGATAGACTTTTAATGAGAAACAGCTTTCAAACCAACGATAGAACCGATTAATGTGAATAAGAAGAAAATACGCCAAAAGGTTGCTGGCTCTTTGAAAATCAGAATTCCAACAGCAACTGTTCCAATAGCTCCAATTCCTGTCCAAACCGAATAAGCAGTTCCAATGGGTAATTCCTGTGTTGCCTTAATAAGAAGAAGCATACTTACGGTCAATGAAACAAAAAAGCCTGCATACCATAAAACCATTTCGTTTCCACTCGTTTCTTTTGCTTTTCCCAAACAAGCTGCAAAAGCAACCTCGAACAAGCCGACAATAATCAATACGATCCAGTTCATCAGACAAAGTTCACAAAAGAGATTAGATAATAGAGAACAGAAAATACAAAAATTCAATAATTTTATTCTCTAGTTTCTGATTTCTACTCTCTTTTAAACTTCCAACAACGGAAAGTAGCGTTCTTCGACTACTCCAAAATGCCAGCGTTGATGTCCGCCAAAGATGAACCCGATAGCTGCAACCGAATATTCACCTTTGAAACCCATTCCTGTTCTTGAAAGCATCTCATCTGTAAATGATTTATAGAGCAAAATGGTTGTTTGTCGAAGTAAAATGGCTTCTTCTAACAGATCTTCCAATGTTCGTTGCGTGGCTTTTGCTGATTTAGCGTAGTCATCTTCATCGTAAGACATTACTTTCTTCTCGCCACGTGCAAACGAAAGCGCACGATAATTGAAAACGCGCTCTGTATCAATAATGTGTTGCAATATGTCTTTCACCGTCCATTTTCCAGGAGCGTAAACAGTTTCTCCCAATGCTTTCCATTTGTCAACAGGAGCATTTTTAAGTTCATTCAAACTGATTTCCAAGGATTCCAGAAGTGTTACATCATCGCATTTAAGAATGTAGCGATCGAAATACTCGGGTAAATTAATTTCGTTTCTTTTCATGTTCAAAAATTAAAAAAGAGACACTGCCACGGACGGACTCCTCAAACTTTTTGTTTTGCTAGATTAGTTTTTCCTGCTAAATCAAGCAAATGGACTTCTGGTAAAACACGGAAAACGAACTTTGTTGGCATCTTACTCACAATATTTAGCAATCAGTTCATTCACCTCATTTCCATATTGAGCTGTGTAATTTAGTTCAAGCGCTTTTTGAAGATCTTCGCAAGCCGATTTCTTTTCCTTCGCAGCAATTTTGATCAAAGCCCGGTTTTTGTATGCATACGAATTCGCTGGACTCACTTGAATTGCTTTTTCAATGTATTCCTTAGCAAGCTTCAACTTATTCAATTTGTAATAGCAAAAAGCCTTATTACAAAGGGCATTGGGCTGAATGGAATCCACTTTCAACACGGCATCAAATTCATCAATAGCTTTTTCATATTCACCCTTTGCAATGTACTCAAACCCAATATTCACGTGGACCTGATAAAAGCTTGGATCAGCTTCTACCACTCTATTCAAATAGCCAATTTTCTCAGATGCTTTACCAACATCGTCACAAACTACTGAAATGTTGTTCAATGCGTTGACATTCTTCGGATTCAATTCCAATGCTTTTGTGTAGGAATTATACGCTTCCTGATAATGAAACATGCTGATATTCGCGTCGCCAATTTGTGTATAATGATTCGATTTCATCAGGTCATTCGCAATATTCTCAATGGAAAGCAGACTGTATTTTATAGAACCTTCGAAATCGTTCATTTTGAAAAGTGTTGTTGACAAAAATGAATAGGAAACGTAATTGGGTTCATGTTCGATTATCTCTAAAAAGTAGTTCTTAGCATTAGAATAGTCACCAATCTCAAAATAAAGAATTGCTCTGGCGTTCAAATATTCCAAGTTTTCGGGTTCTAGTCCAAGTGCTTTGTTAATCAACCAAATCGACATTTCACTATTACCCGAACCAGCATAAAGCTTGAATTCATTGAAATAGTCAATACCCGTTTCCAATTTTTTAGTAACCAGATTCAGGGAATAAAGTGAGGCGCTTTTACCTTTCTCCTGAACATTGATTCCAACATACGAAATGACCTCAGGTGAAACATTTCCAATTGCAATTTGGTTGGCAATATTCATGGTTGAAAGTTGGTTTATTGCACAAGTAAAAACAACTACATTCATTTTAATGGGAACAACCACAAACTGCAATTGGTAATTCTCCAGATCCTGATTGGATTTTGATTTCACCTTTAGGTTTTTAAAATCGTCAAGATTCACATAATCACTTTCGGCTAACTCCTTTTCATTCAAATAAATCGAGAAATCGCTTTTCGGTGAAAATTGACCAAAAGTTATGATGGTGATCAGTAAAAAAGTTAAGCTCAATAAGTAATTCATCATTTCTTTTTATTGAAGTGTTGATTTTTGGAAAAGGTAACTGTATTCGAATTATTTTGCTTCTACAACGGCTAAATTATTGATCAATTTCCATTGACCATCGACATCCAAAACCAATGAATTATAAGAAACAAAGTGATTTTCTGCGCTTTCCAATCGTAATTTGACCGTTGCAATTGTTTCAGTGAAGTCGACGTTTTCAATTTCCATTTTTCGAGGCAAACCACCAAAAACTCCCGAAGCAATGTTTTGCAAATACTGCTGTTTATTGATGATTGTTACACCTTTAGTCCCCATAAAACCATTATTGGTCACACGGAAATCCTCATGTAGTACTCTATTCAATAATTCAATATCAGAGTTATCGCCACCACGAACGAAATCAGTAATGACTTGTGTTATTGCTTCAATCATAATCTTATTTTACGAGTAATTCAACGAAAATCTATTGTAAAGTTGGAAGTTCCGCCTCTGAAAAATCCATGGGTAAACATTAAACTCAACTCACCATATTGGAATTCAGAATCACTGAACTCAATTTCCAGTGTTTCGTTGTTGTTCTCTCTACAAACTCTACCTAGTTTCTGGAATCCAATTCGTCTGTTTAAAGTTAAATCATAATCGGGAAGAAAGATTTTACCCTTAAACTTTTTTTTAGGTGAAAAATCAAGTTCCTTGTCTTTTTTTAAATCGAAGCTCACTTCAATAATGGCATTTTTATTCCGGTAATTCTCGTAAATGTAAAGTCCGAGTTGATCGTAAACATAAATGTTATTGATGAGATTAAAGGTTCGATCCGGCTGACCAAGAACGGCAATATAATCGTCGATTAAACTATTCTTATCCAGATGAACTCCATTGATCACAATCTCATTCTTTTCAATGACAACAGTTTGCCCAAAGGCTGTCGTATTCAATAAAAGTAAAAACAGAACTGTAGTAAGATGGTTTTTCATAAGTTGAATTAAAGTGACGACAGCTTTCAACAACAATCGTTCCTTAAACCATTCACCCATCAGATTTAATCAAACAAAGGGCTCAAAACAATCGTAATTTCTTTGACGGTAGATTTTCCCATCTTTAAACTCAAAGAACTGTGCGAAATAAGCAACCATTTCTTCACCTGCTTTCAATTTCCCAATGTCAATCGCAACCGTTCCTTTCCAAACGGCTTCAAGAATGACTGTTTCGTCGAACGAATAAAGCTTCTTTATTTCACAACGTTCCTTACTCATTATAGCCTTTCCACGCTCAGAACCATCTTTTAAATCCTGAAGACTTCTAAATGCGGTGTCCTTGGTAATGGCATTTGGAAACTCAATCTGTTCTACTTCAGGATGATAAAATTTATCAAGTTCGGATGACGATTCACGATTTTCAACCATTTTCAAAAAATCTACTACAACCTGCTCGTTTTTTGTCCATTGCTTTTCCATACTATATACTTAAGTGTGCTGCAAAATTAAGGAATCAAAGACGAATTTCTCCTTCCCCAAGTAATGAAACCAGCCGTTAAAGCCACAAAGACATTGAATCCAATTTGGGAAACCTCACCTCTCGAAACGTGAAAAACGATTGCTGAAATCATTAACAAGGCAATTCCCATGGCTGCTGCCATAGTGAGTTTGAAGTTCCACTTCAAGATTCCAGGCAAAATCAATCCCAATCCGGCTAGTAAATCCAATACTCCTGTGATTTTAACTAATCCAGGATTATCAGCTGTCCAGGGCCACATTTCTGCTAATTTTTCGGGCGACTGAAACAATTTCATTCCTGCTGCCCAAACGAGCGTTAATGCTAAAAGTCCCTGTGCGATCCAAAGACTAATGTTCAATCCTTTTGACATATTTCGTTCTGTTTTCATATACTTTCAATTTGATAACACAAAACTAGCTACCTTTAATATCCAAACGATAGTACTTTCCATTTGGATAGTGCTATCCAGAAAGACAGTATCGCAAAAAACGTGTTAAATTTCCCGCAAAGACGCGAAGAAAAGCCCGTATCTCGACTACGCTCGATGACCGACAGACTCGCTGGATAAAAAAACAAGGAAAGGGGAATTCAGTCAGCCGGTAGGTGACTGATAACACGCGTTATTGTCATTTGTGAATTTGTGGGAAAGAAAATGCCTGCTAGCAGGCAATAAAGTTGAACTATATCTAAAAGAAATTATGTTAGCAAACGGAGGTTGTCCCAAAACCATGTTATCGATTCAGGATGCATTGGAAGCAGTTGAAGGAAGATGGAAATTATTAATCTTATTCTCCTTGTCAGAGAAACCCAAACGGTTTACAGAAATTGCACGCAGTGTAAACGGAATTACGGATAAAACCTTGTCGAAAGAACTGAAGTCACTGGAGTTCAATAAACTCATCACACGTGAAGTGCACGATTCTTTTCCTCCACGTGTCGAGTATTCTATCACCAAACACGGAATGTCGCTGGAGAAAGTGTTGGACGAATTGCACTTTTGGGGATTAGCTCATCGCGTCGAAGTTCTAGGTTGAACGTTTTAATAAACAATTGGTACGCTTAACAACTTGCAAGCAAGCTCGTTTAGTAAAACTCTTATTTTCGAATCATGAAATTGCTACTTGTTCTATTCTGTATTCTAATTTCGCTGGCCAGTGTTGGACAACCTTTTAAACCTGATGCATTTGGGTATGTGGGTGGAGAAGCTTTCCTCAATTATTGTAAAAAGAAGCAGTATTCAATGATTGGCTTGTTCGATTCTCTTCCTGATCACAAAAAAGGAATGTTGGCAACAGTTGTGAAGAATGGACAATGGATGTTTATTGATCTCAACGGAAAGGAATTCGCGGATTACACATCTTTAGCCAAGTATTATGGATTTTATGATGATCCAAGTCGTTATCAGGAAGATCCGGACCCCGGATTCTGGCCAGAACGAAATCCTGAACCTTTACCAGAAATACCAGGAGGAAAATTCACAGGAACCTTTAGCGAAAATGGCAAGAAAGGATATAAGATCAACGATAAAGTTGTGATACAACCCAACTATGAAACGGTGAAACAACTTTGGGAAATAGACAACTACCTATTCTTTAAAGTTAGTCAGAACGGATTGTATGGCTTGTGCGATTATCAGGGAAAAGTAATTGTCCCAACCATTTACGAGAACATTGAATACTTCAATACAAAAACAGCAGAAACTTTTTTCAAAGTTCAGCAAAACGGGAAATGGGGTGTTCTATCTCGTGGTGGAAAAATGACAGTACCAATAGAATTCAGTAAGATAGAGAAAGAGTGGACAGGAAATGTGTTTGTTTTATTGATGAATAAAAATGGGTTGAATGGTGCAATTTCTGCTTCCGGGAAAACGATTGTTGAACCGAAATATGAGGCACTTAATCTTCACACAACAGACTCTCCATCCTTCGGATTTATTGCGTGGCAAAATGGTAAAAGTGGATTTATCAATCAGGCTGGAGTTCTCAAGGTTCCAATCGAATACAAGAGTATACATTATTACAACAAGGATTTTCTGCTGTATTCAACAGAAACAGGATTGGGAACGATGGATACGAACGGGACCAAAATTCTTGAACCCATTTATTCGGAAATCATAAAACCACGTGGTGGAAATTGTTTCATCACGACTATTAAGACAGATGATGTAAGACAGATTGGCGTTTTTGACTTAAAGGGAAACGAAATTGTAGCGCCAGAATTCGATTCGTATCTGCCGTTTGGAAACGAATATCAAAATTTTGGAATCTATCTTTTTCTCAACTCAAAGAATGACAACCTTGCAAAATTTTTCGACACCAAAAACTTAAAATGGCTTCTTCCGGACGCTTATAGAATTGGAGCTCGCGGAGGAAATCATGTGATGGTTATGGTTAAAGATCCTGATAAGCCGGAAGAATATTTATCTGGTGTTATTGATGAAAATGGAAAGCTTATCATTCCAATTATTTATAAAAATCTACGATACATCGAAAGCCAGCGAGTTGCAATGGCTTCACTCAATGGAAAATACGGTTTGGTTGGTGAGAATAACACGGTCGTATTGCCATTCAAATATGATGATCTGGAATTGGTGTACAATCTGCGTGGAAACCCTGCAAAAACGCAAAACAAATATTTCATTTACACGGAAAACGAACATCAGGGATTACTGGACATCACCGGGAAAATTACGATTCCAGCAATCTATGATCAGATCTTCTCAACAGTTTCAGGAATTATTTGTAAAACGACAGTAAAATCAAGCGTTCTTTCCCCAACCGGAAAAATGTACACTTCCATTTCACATGACATTTCTACTGTTAATGACGCAGCCGGATTTTTTCAATGCCGGGACACAGCTGTTGGAATTGATTGTTACGGGCATATTGGCAAGATTCCACATGCTCCTGTCATAAGAAAATCATGGGAGGAAATTCCTTTACCTGATCCTGCTGGCTTAACGATTCCGGAACCTAAAACCGATTCAAACGAAGTGGTTGTTGTAGTAGATGAAATTGCAGAATTCGTTGGTGGAAGAACAGCATTGATGCAATTCATTTCTAAGAACATAACCTATCCTGAGCTTGCGGAAGAATTGGGTATTAATGGTAAATGCTACATCAGTTTTATCGTTGAAAAGGACGGTAGTTTAACGGATATAAAAGTTCAGAAAAGGCTAACTGATTGTCCGCCATGTGATGAAGAATGCATCAAAGTAGTAAAGAAAATGCCGAACTGGAAACCTGCAAAAATCAAAGGAGAACCGGTGCGAAGTAAATTTGTTCTACCTATAAAGTTCTCTGCACAGTAGCTACCACTTCAAGCGTTGAACTTCCTTTTTCTTGATTTTGAGTTTACCGATACTTTTGCGTTTGGGCGGATTCACCCAACGATAAATAACCAATTCTTTGTTTTGCATTTCCAGAATCCATTGCTTTTTTCCTGAGCTCATTAAATTGATTCCATCCAATTCCCAATTACAAAAACAGCTTAAATTATCTACGTCTAAAATCTCTTGTAAGGAAGCATGTCCGCGAATTTTCAATTGTTCGTTCAACCAGGTTACATTCCCATACAGGTAAGGAAGAAAGTTGTAGTCTCCATACTTGACAAAGATGGTTTCTCTATCGTTGGAATCAATATAACTCAATGTTCGACTATCAATTGAAACAACTCCAAGTGTATCTGCGGTTCTATGGGTAAGAACTCGCTCTGTTCTATAATCCAGGACATAATAACTATTGAAACCAAAAGCGCCCAAATTTCCACCACTATAATCCTGATTTGTTTGACCTTCATATAAGCGCAAAGACCAGCTAGTTGTATCTAAATCGATTAAGAAAACCTCACCACTCTTTTCACATTCGCATGGAAGCTGAGTTTTCAAACAGTTTAGATAATCGAGACTCACCCAATTGGTCTGGCTCATTTGCAAAATAATCTCCTGAGGCTCACTTTGCGCGAATGTTTGAAATGAGAAGATAATAGATAGAAAAACAACGACAGATTTCAGCATTTGAATTGGCTTTTCAATTAATGTTGTTTTTGAGAAAAAGTAAACTGAATCACAGTGATTTCCGCATTGCCATCATATAACCCAAATGAATTCCTTCGTGCACATTATTGAACACCAACGCATCGTTCAGATTTCCTAAATGGAATCCGGTTCCGGTAGTTCGTTCGTTGTAAACTTTGAAAACGCCGTTTGCCAGATCATTCTCCGTACGTTCTATCATTGAAGTCAACAACAGTTTTAATTCCTGACGTTCTTCTTCCGTAATATCGCTTTCAGGTTTGGTTCCCGAGCGGTATTTCTCATACAATTCTTCACGAACATTCATTGGCAGATCTGATTGTTTGTAGATCAGACCTTGCTGAGCAACAATGATATGTCCGATATTCCAGATTAGGTTATTACTGAATCCTTCAGGAACGCGATTGAGTTGTTCTAATGTGTGATTTTCCAGGAATCCAATGTATTTGGATCGGATGGTTTTCCAGGAGTTTAAGATTGCTTCCATAATTATCTGTGTTGATCGAATAACAATACGTTTCCATCCGGATCTTTAAGTGTAATAAAGGCCGGACCAGTAGTTGTATCGCTTGCTTCCATTGTTAGCACTTCACCAGTTTCCTTCAACTTCTTTTGAATGAGGCGAACATCATCCCATTTCTTCATAGGTTTTGCATTTTCGTCCCAACCCGGATTGAATGTCAGCATATTTCCTTCGAAGAAGCCTTCAAAAAGTCCAATAATCGTTGTTCCGTTTTTCAAGATCACATAACGCTGCTCCATACTTCCACCCGATTGCTTAAAACCAAGTTTCTCGTAAAACGCTTTCGATTTCTCCAGATTCTTCACGTTCAAACTCATTGAGAAGGCTCCAAGGATCAAATCGTGAGGTTTCTCTTTCTTCGCTTCCGGTTTCTCCGATTTGCTATTCTGCGCAAAAACGGAATTCACTGCTACTCCTGTTCCAAAGGAAACGATAAGAAGTGATGTTATTAGTAGTGTTTTTTTCATGTGTTTTGGATTTTAATATTCAACCAGCTGTCGTAAATGATGCTCCTGATGCTCTACATAATCGATGATCAGAAATTCCAATGTAGCATAATCTTCACGGATTTTGATTTTATTCGGTAAAGCTGAAGCAGGAATTCGTTTGATAATTTCGACCAAATGCTGGTGATACATTTTCCAGAAAGCGATCAGGTGTTTTGAATCCATTTCCTGGTAGAAACTGTATTTCACCCATTCGTTTTGAGCATAAGCACTTCCTGCAGGTATTTCTTCAAACTGTCCGCGGACAAAACGCTGATGATTGTTGGTTGCACTGTCGAGCAAATGTCCGAGGATTTCCTTTTTACTCCATTTTTCAGGAGTTGGCTTAAACGAAAAATCGGATTCACTTATCGCCGAAAGTTTTTCAGGGATTACCTGAATCAACTGCTCTAATCTGGAAAGACTTTGTTCAATCATACTTTGAACTTATTTTGAAAATTGCTACGCAAGTGCTTCGCTCACCAATTCACCTACTTTATCAAATGCATCTTTGTCTTTTCGAACATAGCTGCACTTATATTCTTTTACCATCTCGAGGGTTAGATACAAATCAGGCTGCGAGCTCAAAACAATGATATTCACTTCTGGTTTTTCTGCTCTAATCTTTTTGATGATCTCATAACCTGACTCGGCATCGTAAAAACGGGAATCCAGGAAATGATCGATAATGATCATATCAGGATTTTTATTCAATTCCATCAAACAGGTTTCTCCAACCGGAAATGTTTTAACTTCAGTAATTGCAGGTATTTCAACGGTTAAATACGCTTTCAATGCTTCTGAATATACTTTGTTATCCTCCACTACAAAAACCAACCCGGTACGTTCCGTTTTTGGTTTAAACAACTTCTTTAAAAAACTCATAATTATTCATATTGATGCTTCATTTCGTTCAGCTCAATAATGGTTTGGTTAAACAGTAAAACTAGAGATTTATTCAGCTCAATAATACGTGGAAAATCGGTTTCTGCCAAGGCAAGTTTCTCCATTTCCTCAAGAATTTCAGATATTTTGTTGATTCCCAAAATGTAAATCGAAGATTTCATTCTGTGACTTCCCCTTTGAACTCCCGAAAAATTTTCTTCTTTCACACTTTCCTCAATATCGGTTAAATCTTGTGGCACCTCTTCAAGGAACACATTGATCGTATCCAGAATTATCTTTTTGTTTCCACGCATTGTCTGCTCAAGGAAAGTCAGATCAACCAGTTTGTTTGTTTCTTCGCTCATAGGTTCAGTGTATTTTGTTTTTAGTCCAACCTGAATCATTTTCTTCAAAAGTACTTCTTCTAATATTGGCTTCGATAAATAGGCATTCATACCCATTTGAATACATTTCTCTCGTTCACCAGCCATTGTATGCGCTGTCATTGCAATAATGGGAACTGAACTTTTCATCACTTGTCGAATATGAGCAGTTGTATCATAACCGTTCATTTCCGGCATCTCAATATCCATCAAGATCAAATCAACAGCGTGATTATTCATCATTTCGATGGCAATTTTTCCATTTTCTGCAACCAAAGCAGTGATTCCATGATTCTCAAACAAAGCACTGATGTATTTTATGTTGACTTTACTGTCTTCCACCACCAAAATATTCAGTTTGCTCAATTCCTGAACTTCTTCTTCTGTATAGGACTTCACCTTGGCTTCAACAACTTCATTTGAAATATTGAAAGACAATGTAAAGCTGAATTCGGAACCTTGATCAATTACACTCTTAATTCTAATATTACCTCCCTGAAGTTCAACCAATTGTTTTACAATGCTCAATCCAAGACCCGTTCCACCGTACTTTCTGGT
>CAMLET010000031.1 GCA_946479125.1 uncultured Flavobacteriales bacterium | reverse complement strand
CTGGCAAAATGTTAATTATTCGAAGAATAAGATTGCGTAAAGGATTCCGTGAATCTTGGAAGCTTAAGCCTGTGGTAAATAGGAAAAGATTGTAGGTATTCTATTTTCCCAAAATAGTCTCTAACTCACGTAAATTGGAGTTTTTCAGGGTCATTTCGCAAGGAACATGCAAGCTGTTCAATTTTGATTCTGTTGTTTTACCCCAGGCAATTACCCTGGAACCAGGAGCAATTTCATTTTCTTTCAAAAATGAATCAACGTTACTAGGACTTGTAAAAACGTAAATATCGAAGGTTTCCAATTTTTCAGAAACGGCAATTGTTTCATAAACGGTTAACTCGATTTTCTGATCAACCGGAATTTTAGAAGAAATGGAGCGATTGGAAATAGCCGATAAGGGGAAAAGTACTTTCTTATCTCCTAACCACTTACAAAATTCGGTTGCGACAACCTCCGGTAATGCAGAAGCCGATCCTACGAAATCTGCTGCAAATCCATACTCTTGTAACCGTTTTGACGTTCCACTACCCAAACAGGCAAGCAAGATGGTTTTATTTTTAATGGAATCAATGAAAAAGTCGACGGAACGCGGCGAAGAAAAGAATACAACATCTGTTTCTTCAACATCTTCAAACTCCAATGCTTTAAATGAAATTAGCGATTTTGCTGTAATGGCTATGTTATGCCCATCGCAAAAATCACGAAAGGTCTGATCTACAATTTCAGCATTTGATATGAAGAGTTTAGTCTTCATCTTCTGTCAGCAATGCTTCAAGCACTACATCAATCATCTCCAAATCGTGTGGACCTTCAAACTCAAACCATTGTGCGCCCAACTGCCAATCAGGAGAATAAGAAACAAATAGTTTTCCGTCTTCCGGACAATAAGCTCCAAGCGGTAATTGACAACCTCCATCCAAACGATTCAACAAGGTACGTTCTAACACAATTCGTGCTTGTACGTCCACATTATTTAAAGGCTGAATAAAATTCAAAAGCTCTGTATCTGTACTTCTGATCTGAAGTGCAAGAACACCTTGTGCTGGCGCTGGAATAAATTCGGTTGGGTCCAAAACAACTTCGGTCATTCCTTGTAAATCTAATTCTAAGCGGTCAATCCCGGCTTTCGCCAGTAAAATGGCATCGTAATCACCAGCAACCAATTTCCCTAAGCGTGTTGGAACATTTCCTCGCAAATCTTTGATCTCAACATCCTCACGTAAACCAACCAATTGCGATTTTCTGCGTGCAGAAGAAGTTCCTACGATTGCACCTTCTTTCAATCCCCACATTTGTGTAGCATCAACTGCATTTGGGTGAATCAAAAGCACATCTGCCGGATTCTCACGGTCAGAAACTGCTCCAATAATCAATCCTGCTGGTGGATTTGTTTCCAAATCTTTATGTGAATGAACGGCTAAATCAATTGATCTGTCTAGCAAAGCTTGCTCAATTTCTTTGGTGAAAAATCCTTTTCCTTCCAATTTGTCGAAGCTTAAATGCTGTATGCTGTCGCCTTGAGTAGTGATAATTGTGATATCGACTTCGGCACCCAATTCTTCCAACTGACGTTTTACAGTATTTGCCTGCCAGAGAGCAAGATCACTTCCTCTCGAACCAATTCTAATTTTTTGCATGTGGGAAATTAAGATTTAAAAAGGATTTCCTTCGCCATAAGCATAGGCATGCTTATGTATTTCTTTTCCATGTAACCAACGATCTTTTCCAGAATTTCAAGGGATTCAGAATCCATTTGCTGAAGTTCATTCTTGAAAACATCGTTGAAAGCTGTTGCTTTAATTTCTTTAACCATTTGAGGAACAGGACGCATAGCAACTTCGATCGTTCTCATTTTAGCGGCATTGATAAACGAAGCTCTTGCCTCTTCAATAATGCTTTCTACATGGTCAATTTCATTCGAGCGAATAATGAGGTTATCCTCAGAAATCTTTTGAAGTGTATTGATTGAGATAGAACGTGTTCCAAATTTGGTATGAACATCATCCGATATATCATTCGGCAAAGCCAAATCAATGGTGATTTTCTTATCCGTTTCGCCTTGCAGTAGTTTTTCATACAACACAAGATCAACGATAGTGTTTTCAGAACCTGTACAGCTTACCAAAATATCGAAACCTTCAGAATAGTTTTCCAACTCACTAAGTGGGAACGCTCTTCCATCAAGCTCTTGTGCCAACGGTAACGCATTTTCCAATGTTCTGTTGAAGAATGTGAATTTGGTCATTCCGTGCTTCTTAAGGAAACGCGTCATAGCCGTATTGGTAACTCCTGTTCCGATAACCAAAACGCGAGCGTCATTGGGAACTTCAAGGTTTTGTAACTGTTGGTAGGCAATTGACACGATGGAAACAGGTCGTTCAGAGATTTTCGTCTCAGAATAAACGCGTTTAGCTGTAAGAATTGTTTCCTTGAAAAGAATTCTCATAGTATCGCCACACAAATTCATTTCTTTCGCTTGATCGTATGCCTGGCGCACCTGCGTAATGATCTCGCGCTCACCTACTACCAAAGAATCAATAGAAGAAGCTACTTTAAACAAATGCACAACGGCATCCATTCTATCATAGATTTCCGCTTTATCTGAATAATAAGCCGTGCTTTCAGCATCCATTTCAGGATACAATTCAGTAAAAAAGGTATGTAAGAATGCTTGGTTTACAGGAACATTTGTAACAAAGAAATACTCAACTCTGTTACATGTGGAAAGAAAAACCACCTCATCGAGTTCAAGAACACTTTTCAAATGAGAAAAACGCGATTGCTGATTTTCCAACTCGATATGTAAACGTCCAATTTTACGAACGTCCAGATTACGATGTGTAAATGCAATACTATGTATTTGTTTAATCACGCTTAAGGTTTCCTTTACTTACGTACAAAATTCGCTATTGGATTGCGAAAAAGTGTCAGAAGATTGTCAGAAAGCCTAATTTAGAATTATTATAAACAACAGTATTAACAAGGGGTACAGCTAATTTATGTGAAGCATTTAACACATTACGCCGTCAATATGTTGATTATCAAAGTAGCAGTTCAGACTAAAAATTGCTTTTATTTCCCACCATTATGCTGCAAGTCGGAAATACAATTAGCATCAAAATCAGGAATTGGTGTATTTCCTACCAGATTAGTGATAGCTGTTCCCGTTTCTGCTTCCCAGTACATCAAACAATCTTCGTTATTGCAATGACCTGAATGAGAAGCGTCTTCATGACTGCTTTGAGGAGTTGTTCCAAGATTCACCAAGCCAAAAAGATGTCCGAATTCGTGATTAAGAATCAGTGACTCCAGTTTATACCTTTCGGGTTCGTTTAATTGATTCGAAAAATCGTGCACAGTGGATTCAAAAATGGCCAAAGAAGTGTTATAATAAGCAACTCCAAGCACAACAGCGTTACCTTGATCGTCTGAAGAAGGTCCGTCTAAAAACAAAATGGTAATCGCCAGATTTTTCTTAGCCGTAAACTCACTTCTGTTATCATCTTCTAAATCTTTAATATCAGAAAGTGTGTATGAAGCTTTTCCCTGAGCCGAAATTTCCTTGTAAACAAAACCAATTCCATCTGGTTTACTGCAACGTGCGGTGAGCATTGTTTTCAAATTATCCAAAGCTTCATCCGTTGGTCGAAAACCAGTCATGTAAATGATCTGAACGGTCAGTTTTTCGTATTTCTTATCTGAAAGAATGTCTGATGCTGATTCTCCAACAGCCTGACGATGATTTTTCCTGATTTTATGTTTCCCATCCTTTCTGCAACCTGGTGCAACCAAAAGAATTAAGAAAAGAGCGAAAAGTAAACGTCCCATATCAGTAGTTTTGTAACACAAGTTACTGAAGAAGGAAATAGAAATCTAATTTTTCTGGTGGAAATCGAAAATAATTCCGTCGGATAAACCAATTTTGGGAACGATCAATTCATCTGCCTTCATGGTTTCCAGGCAGAACATAAAGATCTCCATGGCAGGAATAATTACATCTGCCCTATCCGGCTTCAAATGAAACTCATCCATTCGTTGTCCCACGCTCAAAGGTTCCAATTGTTCATAAAGTTCTTTGATCGCGTTCAACTCAACAGGAGACTTTTCTTTTAACCCAAGCAGTTTATGTATTTTATTGATGTTTCCACCTGTAGCGAAAATCAAATGTGGATTATCTTCAACGTGTTCAACGATCCACTGTTTCAAATCGTTCCAGTCTTTCTTCTCCACTTTGCCTTTCAGCATACGAACAGTTCCAATATCGAAGCTTTTTGCAGCAACACGTTCTCCGTGTTCAAAAACGTTTATTTCGGTAGATCCACCACCAACGTCAATTACCAAAAACGGTTTGTTTTTATCGATATCCAAAAGAGAGAAGGTTCCGAAAATCAATCGTGCCTCTTCATCACCTGAAATGATCTCAATATCTATTCCTGTTTCTTTTTTGACTTCCGCTATGATTTCCATACCGTTTTCGGCATCACGCATGGCAGAAGTGGCACAGGCTCTTAAATCCGAAACATTGAAAATATCAGAGATCAATGAAAAAGCTTTCATTGTTTTTACAAAATCTTCCGACTTCTTTTTACTGATCTTTCCCGAGTCGAACACTTCTTCACCCAGGCGAAGCGGTAAGCGGGTGTAGGAGATTTTCTTTACGTATGGGTGGCCATCCTCTGTATCAATTTCACCAATAAGCAAGCGGGCTGCATTTGAACCGATATCTATAGCCGCGTACTTTTTTGCCATGTTAGAGAATGTTTATACCGTAAAAATAGAAATTCTTTGAACAAAAAATGCCGATCCCGTAAGAACGGGACCGGCATTTGATTCGTATGAAGAACTAACTTATTGTAATACAATCTTTTTAGTTGCTGTTCCATTCACTGAACTTAAGCTAACGAAGTAAACTCCTTTAGCAAATCCATTCAATGAAACCTGCTCGTTTACACCATTTTTAAGTGTACGAGGAGCAATAACAACTTTTCCATCTTCCGTCAATACCACAAAAGTAATTTCATCCGTTCCTGAAGTAGACACCATGAAGTCTCCTGTTGTTGGGTTAGGAGAAACAGTTACTGAATTTAATGACTCAGCATCCAATCCTAAACACTCGTCAACCAAAATTGTACTTACCGCTGTGTTTGAACAGTTGTTAGCATCAGTGTAAGAATATGTAATTGCGGAAGAACCTAAACCAGCAGTTGCAGGATCAAACATTCCGGCACTTACTCCATTTCCTGAATAAGAACCACCAGCAGGAGAACCACCAGAAAGTGTAATCGCAGCATTGTAATCACACATATCAGCAAATGTTCCTAAAGAAACTGAAGGGTTTGCATTAATTACCGCGTTTTGTGTTGCGGAATTTGAACAACCGTTCGCATCTGTGTAAGAATACGTAATTGTCGTAGTGCTTGCACTCATTCCTGCAGGATCAAATGTATTTCCTGAAACACCAGTTCCAGAGAACATTCCTCCCGCTGGAGTAGCATTCAACGTTACAACAGAAGCATTCTCACATACAGGAGAAATTGCACTGAAGTTTACCGTTGGATTTGGGTTCAGTTGTACTGTAGCTGTTCCAGTTCCTGCATTAGAACATCCAGCCATTGTAACTTGAGAAACAGTATAAGAACCGTTAGCTGTAACATTAACAGTAAGTGGACTAGTTGCTACTCCAGTAACAGTAGTTGGAGTTGTTCCATCTGTGTAAGTTACATCCCAAGGTCCAGAACCAGTTAAAGCAATACTTACAGGAGTTGAAGTGATTCCACAGAAAGATCCACCACCAGAAACACTTGCAGTTGGAGAAGTATTAACTGTTACAGAATATGTATCAGAAGTTGCAGGACAAGCTCCTGAAGCAGTGATGGCATTTGTTACAGTATAAGTTCCAGCTGTAGATGCACTCAAATCAATTGCTCCGGTTGAACCATCAATTACCAATCCAGTTGTAGAAGAGAAAGTTCCCCCACTTGCACCTGAACCAAAGCTTGGCGATGGGTCAACATCTGCCATACAATAAGCAGCTTGCATATAAGAGAAATCTGCAGAAGGTGCAGCTGTAATTGTTACTGACTGCGTTGAAGTGTTCGGACATGTTCCACTAGTTGTATGTGTAACAACGTATGTTCCGTTTGTACTTCCAGCCAAATCAATTTCACCTGTTGAAGTACTTACAAAAGTTAAACCAGCAGTTGATGAATAAGACCCTGCAGTACTTGCAGTAGGAGTTACGTTAGAACCACCTGTACATAATGTAGAACTTGGATAGCTGAATGTCGCATTATCCATAGGATTTACGGTTACAACCGTTGCTGCTGAAGCAGGAGAAGTACAACCAGCAACTGTTTGTGTTACTGTGTAACTTCCTGATGTAGTAATGTTAGTTGTTGGCGTGTTTGCCGTATTTGACCAAAGATTTCCTGTTGCTGCAGAAGACGTCAAAGAAACACTACCTCCAGCACAGAAAGTTGTTGGTCCACCTGGTGTAACCGTTGGTGCTGCAGGAATTGCGTTTACAGTAATTGTATGTGTAACATAATCGAAACAGCTACTCCAAAAACCTCCATTAGTTCCTAAAAGAACATCGTAAGAGCCAGCAGCTGGGTGTGTATATGTTGTTGTTCCCGACCAAATGTATGGCGATAAATTATCCATGTCGTACACATAAGTTGAATCTGACGTTGCAGTTCCAAAGTAAGTGCGGAAAATTTGATAGTTTGTCATTCTGTTTCCTAAATGTGCCGCAGGAGTTGTTCCATTTGTATAAGTGACAGGAGTTCCCATACAAACTGAAGTTGCAGAAGGGGTGTACTGCGTGTTAATTGTATAGTTTACAATTGGAGCAACAACAGGCTCAAAATTGAACGGGTTACCAGGGAAATTGGTAGCATCACCTGTTGTTAATGTCAACGGAGAAACATATGCTCCAGCCGAACCCGGATAGTAATTTGATTTGTAACGTGCGAAATCCTCATCGTAAGGTTGTCCGGCAGCACGATCGTTAATGTAGAAATTAACTACTGAACCTGCACTTGTAGGTGCAATTACGATAGCATAATTTCCTGTAACGGTAATCGGGCTCGCGAAAGTCACATAACGGTATGCATTTGTAGTTCCTGTTAAAGTAACATTCCCACTTCCCAAAAGAGTTGTTGGTACGTTAGATGCATTAACACTGTAAACTCCAACGTTGACAGTGATAGTTGCCCCTGAACTACTTGCACTTCTTCCACCAATAAATTCTGCTCCTGTTAACGAAAGAGAACCTGTATTCAGGAAAGTTTGTGAAATTGATTCAGCATCTGCCTGCCATGCATCAAAAATGTAAAAGTTCGCAGGAACTCCTAAAATCTGCTGCTTCGCTTGCGGGTAACGCAAGGTATCCACACACAAGATCGTTTTCACATGGTTTTCAGAAGGAAGCGGGTGTGATTTTAAAATGGTAGTTGGCGCCTGGAGGATTGAACCTTTTGCCGCAGACTGTCCCCAACCTGGAAGGGTTGTCGCCAAAAGCGACAGTAACACTAATGTTTTTTTCATATAAATAGTTATTAATTGAGTGCAACTCGATGTAATAACTCCTGTATAGAAATTCTTGCGAATTGATTTAGAGTAGCCTCTAGTAGCAGTAGTAATAAATCGGGTTTGCGACCCTAATTTATACAAAAAAAAGCAATCGATTTAAATTTTAACATTTCAAGCCTAGTTAAGTGAATAATCTGTTATTTCTTGATATGCTAATAATTACAGAAAAAAGTCGAGACAAAACTGCCTCGACTTTGCTATGTTTTAAAGTGATAGAACCGCTTTTCTCAGCGCAAGTTTCGTATCTCCTTCTTCAACCAAATCTATAGAAATGGCATCTGCATCATTTCCAAAAGTGATTTCAGTCGCCAGAACTTCGTTTCTCACGTATTCTTCGTTGGTAAGAATTGCTTGTTTCAATTCTTCTGAACATTCAATCACCAATGAAATTCGGTCGGTAATTTCTAAACCTGAATCTTTTCGAAGATTTTGAATTCTGTTCACCAATTCTCTGGCGATACCTTCCATACGAAGATCATCTGTAATTGTATTGTCAAGGGCAACTGTTAAACCATAATCTGAAGCAACTAACCATCCTGGAATATCTTCAGCTCTGATCTCGAAATCTTCAGCGATCAATTCAATGGTTTCGCCTTCAATTTGTCCAGTCCAGCCTTTATTTGTTTCTACTTCTGCAATGGCGTGTTGATCCATTTGGGCAACAACCGCCGCAATAGCTTTCATTTGCTTTCCGTATTTCGGCCCTATGGTTTTAAAGTTTGGCTTGATCGACTTCACGAAAACATTGTTCTCATGCGCCAACAATTCCAATTCCTTCACATTTACCTCTGAAAGGATCAACTCCTGAATGTGCTTAATGTTGGTTGCAAAGTGTTCATCCAAAATAGGAACCATGATTTTTTGCAACGGCTGACGAACACGGATTTTTTCCTTTTTACGTAAACCAAGAACCAACGAAGAAACATTTTGGGCAATTTCCATTTGATCTTCCAATTCAACATCGATCAATTCCTTGTTCGAAACCGGGAACAAGGCCAAATGAACTGAATTTACTTTGTGCTTTCCACTAATAGCGTTCAAATCATTGAACAAAACATCTGTGTAGAACGGAGCAATTGGAGAACTCAGCAAAGCAACGGTTTCCAAACAAGTATATAATGTCTGATAAGCAGAAATTTTGTCCTGAGTATAATCACCTTTCCAGAAACGTCTTCTACACAAACGCACGTACCAGTTCGACAACTGATCTGAAACGAAATCCTGGATCAAACGCCCAGCTTTTGTTGGTTCATAATAACCATATGCCTCATCAACTTGCGCTACAAGCGTATTCAATTTCGAAATAATCCAACGGTCAATTTCCGGTCGTTCGTTGATCGCAATATCTGCTTCACTGTAATTGAAACCATCAATGTTTGCATAAAGCGCAAAGAATGAATACGTATTGTAAAGCGTTCCGAAGAATTTACGCTGAACTTCTGTAATTCCATCAACATCGAATTTCAGGTTGTCCCACGGCTGCGCATTTGTGATCATATACCAACGCGTGGCATCCGGACCATATTTCGCCAATGTTTCAAAAGGCTCAACAGCATTTCCTAAACGTTTCGACATCTTTTGTCCGTTCTTGTCCAGAACCAAACCATTCGAAACTACATTCTTGTAAGCTACGGAATCAAAAGCCATAGTTGCAATTGCATGCAAAGTATAAAACCATCCACGTGTTTGGTCAACACCTTCCGCAATGAAATCAGCAGGATAAGAAGTTCCGTTATCAATCAATTCTTTGTTCTCGAATGGATAATGCCACTGAGCATAAGGCATTGCTCCCGAATCGAACCACACATCGATCAAATCACTTTCGCGCTTCATTGGTTTCCCGGAAGCACTTACCAAGGTAATTTCGTCAACGTAATTCTTATGTAAATCAATCTTCGCATAATTCTCTTCCGACATATCATTCGGAACGAAATCGGCTAATGGATTTGAAGTCATTACTCCAGCAGCAACTGCTTTATCACATTCCGCTTTCAATTGTTCAACCGACGAAATACAGATTCTTTCGTCACCTTCTTCTGTTGACCAAATTGGAATTGGAATTCCCCAGTAACGCGAACGCGACAAGTTCCAATCATTGGCATTCTTCAACCATTCACCAAAACGACCAGTTCCAGTTGAAGCCGGTTTCCAGTTAATCGTATCGTTCAACGCGATCATTCGTTCTTTAACATCTGTCACCTTGATGAACCATGAATCCAATGGATAATACAATACTGGTTTATCGGTTCTCCAACAATGCGGATAGCTGTGTTCGTATTTCTCCACTTTGAATGCACGATTCTCCTCTTTCAAATGAATTGAGATTAATACATCAACAGATTTCTCCGGTTTTTGATCATCAGCGTAATATTCGTTCTTCACGTACATTCCAGCCCAATGAGCAACCTCTTTTCTGAAACGACCTTGCAAATCAACCAATGGAACAAGGTTTCCATTTTCGTCGTTAATTAACATTGCAGGAACACCAGCTTCTTTCGCAACTTTCGCATCGTCCGCACCAAAGGTTGGAGCAATATGAACAATTCCAGTTCCATCAGCGGTTGTAACGAAATCACCTGAAATTACTCTGAACGCTTCTTCTGCATTTTCAGCAGGAAGAACTCCTGGCAAAAGTTGTTCGTAACGTATTCCGACCAAGTCAGAACCTTTGCATTCACCAAGCACTTTAAACGGAATATTCTTACCAGCTTTATCGTAATTGGCAAAATCACTTTCAGATTCAGCTTGAACGAAACCTTTCCCAAAATGATTTCCAATCAAAGCTTTTGCAAGAACAACCTGAACTGGTTCGTGTGTATATTGATTAAACGTTGAAACCAAAACGTATTCGATATTTGGTCCAACGCACAATGCAGTGTTTGAAGAAAGCGTCCACGGTGTGGTTGTCCAGGCAAGGAAGAATTGCTGTACGGGCGAATCATTATTCGCCCCGACTGGCAATTTTTGACCATCAGAGATTTTGAATTGCGCAACAACCGTCGTGTCTTTCACATCACGGTAACAACCGGGCTGATTCAATTCGTGAGATGAAAGTCCAGTTCCTGCTGCAGGAGAATATGGCTGGATCGTATAACCCTTATACAACAAATTCTTATTGTACAATTCACCAAGCAACCACCAAACCGATTCCATGTATTTGGGTTGGTAAGTAATATATGGATCATCCATATCCACCCAATAACCCATTTGTTCTGTCAAACGATTCCAAATATCTGTGTAACGCATTACTGCCTCACGACAAGCTTTGTTGTAATCTTCAACAGAAATTTTCTTTCCGATATCTTCTTTTGTGATCCCTAATTCTTTCTCAACACCAAGTTCAACTGGTAAACCATGTGTATCCCATCCTGCTTTACGCTTAACTTGAAAACCTTTAAGTGTTTTGTAACGACAAAAAATGTCTTTAATAGAACGAGCCATTACGTGGTGAATTCCTGGTAAACCATTTGCAGATGGCGGACCTTCAAAGAAAACGAACGGTTTAGCTCCATCACGAGATGTAATAGATGCTTCGAACACTTTTTCGTTTTTCCACTTTTCCAATACGGATTGCGCCACGTTTGGCAGGTTCAATCCGGAATACTCATTATACTTTTGACTCATGGTCTTCAACTTAAATTAAGAGGAATTAAGGCATCAAAATCCTGAAAACAATCAGGATAGAAGCGTGCAAAGATAATGATTTCCGAGCGGAAAATAACCTCAGATATTGGGCAGATTTTCAAGGAATTTCGGGAAATCGGGAAATCCCGTTCATCGATGGTATAGCAAGGGATACAGAAAAATAACACCCAAACCTCCAACTCGCTTGTTGTCTTTAAGCGAAAATGTATCTTTGTTCTTCTCGAAAACGAAAGAAAATGAAAGATCGCTCGCAAGAATTGATTGAAAGACGTGAGGCTGCACAAGTTGGTGGTGGACAAGCTAGAATTGATAAGCAACATCAGCAAGGTAAATTGACTGCACGTGAACGTGTGACACTTTTGTTGGACGAAGGTTCTTTCAATGAAATCGGAATGTTTGTTGAGCATAGAGCAACCTCTTTCGGATTGGATAAATTGAAAAGTCCGGGTGACGGAGTTGTAACTGGTTACGGAACAATTCATGGAAGAACGGTTTACGTTTTCTCTCAGGATTTCACTGTTCTTGGTGGATCGCTTTCGGAAACACATGCACAGAAAATCTGTAAAGTTCTCGACTTAGCCGTTAAAAACGGAGCACCGGTAATTGGATTGAACGATTCTGGTGGTGCACGAATTCAGGAAGGAGTTGTTTCATTGGCAGGTTACGCCGATATTTTCTACAGAAACACAAGAGCTTCCGGAGTGGTTCCACAAATTTCAGTGATCATGGGACCATGTGCTGGTGGTGCGGTTTATAGTCCGGCATTGACCGATTTCGTTTTTATGGTGGAGGATACTTCTTACATGTTTGTAACCGGACCAAACGTTGTAAAAACAGTAACCCATGAAGAAGTAAGCTCTGAAGATCTAGGCGGAGCAAAAGCACATGCTGAGAAAAGTGGAGTAAATCATTTCACCGCTGCGAACGATGTGGAGTGTTTGAGAAAAGTAAGAGAATTGATGACTTACATGCCTCAAAACTGGATGGAATTGGCACCGAATTACTCGATGGCTCCGTTCTCGGTAGACAAGCTAAATAAAATTAAAAATATAGTTCCTGATAATGCAAATTCACCTTACGATATTCGTGAAGTGCTTGATTGTATTATTGATGACGATACGTTTACTGAAGTTCAGCCAGATTTCGCAACTAATATAGTAGTTGGTTTTGCGCGCTTGGATGGACGTTCAATTGGAGTTATTGCAAACCAACCAGCTTCAATGGCTGGAGTATTGGATATTGACTCGTCAAGAAAAGGTGGACGATTCGTTCGTTTCTGTGATTCGTTCAATATTCCGTTGCTTGTTTTGGAAGACGTTCCTGGATTCTTACCCGGAACAGATCAGGAATGGCGAGGAATTATTACT
Organism: uncultured Flavobacteriales bacterium; assembly: GCA_946479125.1. The sequence goes on along the minus strand of CAMLET010000031.1, from coordinate 512 downwards.
CACGGAGCGAAATTACTTTACGCTTTCTCTGAGGCAACTGTTCCAAGAATTACAGTTATCACTCGCAAAGCTTACGGTGGTGCATTCGACGTAATGAACTCAAAGAATATTGGAGCTGATATCAATTTCGCATGGCCAACTGCAGAAATTGCAGTAATGGGTGCAAAAGGTGCAGCTGAAATTATTTTTAAAAGTGAAATTGCCGCTGCAGAAGATAAAGAAGCAAAATGGAAAGAAAAAGAAGCTGAATACGCTGAAACGTTCGCAAATCCATACCGTGCTGCAGAACGCGGAATTGTAGATGATGTAATCTTACCGGAAGAAACGCGAAATAAGTTGATTCAGGCATTCAAGATGTTGGAAAAGAAGAGCGAATCGCTTCCGAAAAAGAAACACGGGAACATACCTCTTTAAAATTCTAAAGGTGACTTCGACTCCGCTCAGCCACCTTTTCTAAGACAAATATTCAGTTAGGAAAACTAGGTCATCGAGCGTAGCCGAGATGCTAGTTT
>CAMLET010000030.1 GCA_946479125.1 uncultured Flavobacteriales bacterium | reverse complement strand
TTCACTCACTTATAGAATGGACTTCTCGTTTATGCGGGAAGTCCTTTTTTGATTATGAAACATGCATTCCTTTTTTTGTTGTTATTGCTTGGAGCGAATTCGTACGCCGAAGTTCATATGACACGCGTTGATCCGTCTTTATTCATTCACCAGCCGAAAATGGATTTTAATCAAATTTCAGTTCAGAATGAACAAATGAAAATGGACTTGGTTGAAGAACTTTTCAATTTAAATCTATTGGATCATGTGGGAACTAAAGCATATTCAACAGATGCGGTTTTTGGTAATTATTATTCCCGACAAAAACATAACTTTTGGATCATTGACCTCAATTCTGATTCCATTCCTGAAATTGTTTTCAGTGGTTATTCTAGTCCCGATGATGATAGAGAGTTTCTGGAAGTCTATACATTAAGTAACGGAAAAGGAAAGCGTATTTATCGGGAAGTAGGACATTTACTTGCTTATAAAATCAATCCAAACACAAATGAGGTTTTACTTTATCATCATCAATATCCTTGTTGTGCGAATGCATCACACAATCTAAATCGATTGAGATTGATCAATGGTAAACTTCAATTGAATAAGATGTTCTTTATTGGTAAAGAAACAGATCTTGTTATGCCATTTTTCCCTTCTAAATCAGTTTTTGGTTCGAAATATAAAACAGCAAAAAGTGGTTTTAAATTAAATTGGTCTCCTGCAGTAGTAAGTTCGAATGCATGGAAAGGAAGAACGAATAGCAATCAAATTGCAGCTTTTGATAGTTTGACTGTTTATGTTGAATTGGCAAAAAAGAAAGATTGGCGATTTATCTTGGTGAAAAATGCACCGAAGGCGGAAGTGGGTAACAGGGTGATAAATACAAGTAATTTTACCGCAACCTACATTTATGGTTGGGTAAGGAAAGAAGACTTGAACAATTAGTTCAAGTCTGTTCTAACCCAATTTGTAACTAAGTTTGAATGTTCGTTTAAAAATTCTTCCATTAAAAAGTCAGCGAAGGAATCTTCTCCCGGAACACGTTGTTCAATGTGCTTGTACAATTCAGTGATTGTTTCCAAAATTGTAGAATCCATTAAAATGTTCGAAGTAGAAGTGTCGAACTTGTAGCTGCTAAAAACTTCAATAATTTTTTCGCGATTCATTTCTTCCTGCGGCATCAACAGCTCTTTCTTTGAAAGTTCATTAAAGAAGGGAAGCAGTTTAGCGCTTAATTCGATGAAGTGTCGTAACACCACGGTTGCGTCATTCACCTGAGCAATAGATTCGCTCTTCATGATTCTTCTTGGTGCAATGTTCTTTTCCATGACATTTCCATTTATATAGTAAAGACGAATTAAATTGAAGTTGGTTGGAAAGAAAACTGCCAATTTTTGCAAAAGGGTGTATTTGTTGATTGAATTGTAGTTATGGAGAAAAATTACTGATTTAAACTTTTACTATTTCGTTTTAGCCAATTCCAACTAAGTGAATTCGGCGTATATTTGCAACAAAATTTACGGTTCATGAAGATACTTAGCGGAAAAATCACATCAGAAGAAATTAGAAAAGAGCTGGCACAACAAGTGGCAGAGCGTAAAGCGGCAGGGAAGAAAATTCCACATTTGGCTGCTATTTTAGTTGGAAAAGATGGAGGCTCAGTAACTTACGTGAACAATAAATTGAAATCGTGTGAAGAGATTGGTTTTGAAAGCACCTTGATTCGTTACGATGATTCGATTACAGAAGAGACTTTGTTAAAGAAAATTCAGTCCCTAAACGAGGATAAAAGTATCGATGGATATATTGTTCAGTTGCCGCTACCAAGTCATATTGATGAAATGAAAGTGACATTGTCTATTGATCCTAAAAAGGATGTAGATGGATTTCACCCGATCAATGTAGGGAATATGATGCTGAATATTCCGGGATTTGTGCCAGCAACACCAGCTGGAATTGTGGAATTGATGCGTCGTTATAAGATCGAAACTGCAGGTAAGAACTGTGTGGTTGTAGGTCGTAGTAATATTGTTGGAACACCGCTTAGTTTGCTTTTAGGAAAGAATACTAATCCGGGAAATTGTACGGTTACACTAGCGCATTCCAAATCTGAAAATCTGAAAGACATTTGTTTACAAGCTGATATTTTGGTTGCTGCAGTTGGAATTCCAGGATTTATTACTGCTGACATGGTGAAAGAAGGTGCTGTGGTAATTGATGTTGGAACAACACGTGTTGATGATCCGTCTCGTGAGCGTGGCTGGAGATTAGTTGGTGATGTAGCTTACGATGAAGTTGCACCTAAAACCAGTGCTATAACACCTGTTCCTGGTGGTGTGGGCCCAATGACCATTGCATCTTTGATGATAAATACATTAAAGGCAATGGAACTTAAAGGGAAATAATTTACTTTAGTAAAAAACAATCATATGAGAAATATGAAATTACTTATTGCGGGTATTAGTGCAGCGATTTTAGTGACGGGGTGTGGAGTTACACAAGATGGATTTTCAAGTAATTCTCTTCAAAAGAGAAAATACACTAAAGGATTCTATCACTCTAAACGAAGTCACCTTAAGGCAAAACACGACGACTCCAAAAATGAAACGGTTATTGAGAAGGAAACAATAACAAATGATGAAGCTGTTGTATTGAATAAGAAATCACTAAAAACAGCTACTCAATCAAATGAACCTGTTGTTCAGCAAAGACCAAATTCTGATCAGAAATCCACTGAAAAGACACAAGTTACAACAGTTGAAAACCAAAGAAGCGGATCACAAGCTGTTTCAAGTGTTGAAGAAAATTCTTCCAATCGAATTTCAAGAAACAGTTCGCGAGAAGCAAAATCTGTTTTGAAGAAACACGATTCCAGCTCTAAATCTTCTCATGCAGATGATTTATTAATCCTTTGTATTATCCTTTGTTTCTTCATTCCACCGCTTGCTGTAGGGATTTGGACAAACATTGACTGGACAAAAGTGTTGATCAGTTTGTTGTTGACGATATTGTTCTTCATTCCAGGATTGATTTATTCATTACTGGTTGTTTTAGATAAGATCTAGAAATAACATAGAGAAATTGGTTGATTAATCAACCGCAAACAAAAAGAGCGCAGAGATAATATTAACTCTTCGCTCTTTTTGTTTGCGGATTTTATTATAAAATCTTTGTGTGAGGTTATAATCTTTCAAGAGGAGTTTTCACGCCATTCACCAATGAATAACAAGCCAATTGATCTTTAAAAACACTCGACTTGAAAACCGATTTATTCAAAAGCATTCTCACACATTCCTGAATTCCCTCAACAATTGATGGGTGAGGGTGGATCAACTCTGAAATTACTGAGATTGACATGTTTAATCTAATCAAAAGACCAATTGCCTGAATAGCTGACGAAGCATGTTCGCCAACAGCGCGCATTCCAAGAACCTTCATTTCTGAATCGTTGGTTACAATGATCTTGAAAAACCCTTCTGTTTTGCGCATAGCAATTGCTCTTGCAATCAAGGAGAAATCAATCTTCACCACCTTGATTGGAATATTTTCTTTGACACAGGTTTGTTCGTTTAGCCCAACAGCGGCAACTTCCGGCTGGAGAAACATAATTGTACAAACGTTATCGTATGTCAAGGGCTCAACGTTTGGGCTGTATGCTTTTTCAATGGCATGACGTCCTTCAATCTCGCCCATATTTACAAGCGCAATTCGTCCGCTTACATCACCAATAGCGTAAATGTTTGGAATATTTGTTTGAGTATCTTCGTCACCGATATGCACACCTCTTTTTGACATTGCAACTCCTGCCGATTCCAAATTTAAGTTTTCAATATTCGGAACACGACCAATAGAAAGTAGTGCTTTTTCTACACGAATAATTTCTGTACTTCCGTTCGGATATTTCAATTCATATTCAACTTCGCCACCAAGATTTTCAAGACGCTCCAAAGACGCATTGTGATGAATAGTTACTCCTTTTTCTTCTAAGTTCTGGCTAACAATTTCGGATATATCCGGATCTTCGAAAGGAAGAATGCGGTCTGCTCTATCAATTATATAAACCTTCGTTTTTCCAAAGTTCGAGAAGATAGTTGCGTACTCACAACCGATAACTCCAGCCCCAACAATCACTAAGCTTTTTGGATATTCTTTGAGCTTATCGATTCCGTCACTTGTAAGAATTGTTTGTTCATCAACCAGTACATTCGGCATTGCTCTTGGTCTGCTGCCAGTTGCAATAACAATATTTTCACCGTAAATGATCTTTGTAGATCCTTCGTGAGAAATTTCAATTTCATTTTTTGAAACAAATCTGGCATCACCTCTTTCGTAAGTCAAAAGACAATTCATTGTTTCCGTCTGCAACAGTTTTATGTGACACGAGTATTGAAACTTTCGTTCGAATACAGCTTCGTCAACCGTAGATTTTATTTCTGACCAATCAAGAAAAAAAGGATCTCTTCCTTTGCGATTAATGGTATCATTTACATCTGAAACCTTTTGGGCAATTTCCCATAATGTTTTAGAAGAAAGGGCGCCGTTATAAACTCCAGCTCCACCAACTTTGTCACGTTCTATTAAACAAACACGTTTTCCAAAGTCAATTGCACGCATTGCAGCTGCATATCCTGCAGGTCCAGCGCCAATTACAACTACATCAAACTTTTCAGTTTCCATTTAACGAAAATAAACAAAAGCTTTCAACCTCGTTCAACCTTCTTAAATTTGCATCTATGGAAGTGGAGAAATGGATTAGTCAAGGTAAGGCAGATAAGGAGATCTATCAAAAATGGATTAAGAAGGCGGGTAAAGCAAACAAACGAACACTTGATGATTCTTTTCATGAACAGCATAATCAAGTATTCCGAAAAACGGATTGTTTGGCCTGTGCAAATTGTTGTAAAACCACCAGTCCCATTTTCAGAGACGTAGATATTAAAAGGATTTCAAAGCGCTTAAAGCTTTCAGAGAACAAACTGATCGATCAATATTTACGATTGGATGAAGACAACGATTACGTTCTGAAGTCAAGTCCGTGTACGTTTTTATATGCTGATAATACATGCTCGATCTATGAAGATCGACCGCTTGCATGTAGAGAATATCCACACACAGATCGAAAGAACATGTTTCAGATTTTGGATTTGACAAGAAAAAACATGGAAGTGTGTCCAGCAGTTGTTCAAATTGTTCAGAATGTTGCCAAAAAAATTCAATAGTGTTTACAACCTTTAGGTTATATTAGCGTCTTGTTATAGTTATAACAAACAGCATGCTTAGAAAACTATCCCTATTGCCATTACTGGCTATTTCTGTTTTTTCTTTTGGTCAAAGAGGTAAACACCTTGCAGGTACTATATCCGCAGCAAATACTCAAGTCAATTCATATACAAGTTTAACAGCTGACGTAAGCGCAGGAGCAACTACTATTGCTGTTGCGAATAATACGTTGACAAATGCTGTTCTTACGGCAAATTTGGGACCGGGTGATTTGATCATGATCATTCAGATGCAAGGCGCTACAATGGATATCAATACAACTCCGGGAGCACCAGTTGCTTCGGGCGGTTGGAATAGTGGGTATACCTTGTCGAACAGTGCCATGGCCGATTTGGGAAACATGAACAATTATCGGGCAGATTGGGGTGCTGTAACTGCTTATAACAATGCCGGAAACTACGAAGTTCGTGAAGTTCGATCTATTACAGCTACAACTGGTATCACACTAAATTGTGCCCTTAGTAATTCTTATACAGCAGCTGGTCATGTTCAGATTGTTCGTATTCCTCGTTTTACAAGCTTAACGCTTCAGGCAAACACATCGATTATTCCGGCTCCATGGAATGGTACAACTGGTGGTATTGTAGCTATTGAAGTTGACGGTGCAACTACATTTGGAAATAATTCAAAAATTTCAGCTTCGTCTACGGCAACCATAAGTAATGGATTCCGTGGTGGGGTTATCGATGCGATAATGCCATATGGAGGACCGGCAGGAAGTGCAACTGATATGGGGAAACCAGGAGTCACTAATGGTGGTGATGCTGCCGAAAAAGGAGAAGGAATTGGAGGATACACAACAGAATATACAGCACTTTATTCAAGATATGGATTAGGAGCACCAGCAAACGGTGGTGGAGGTGGAAACTTCCGAAATGCAGGTGGTGGCGGTGGTTCTAATGTTGGATCCGGAACTTATACGGGTAAAGGAGTTCCAAATACTACTTACACGTCGATTTGGAATTTGGAAACAGTAGGAATGAGTACTTCACCAAGTTCTGGTGGGGGAAGAGGAGGATACACACTAACTTCTTCTACAGCTGGTGGTTGGAATCCGGATGAAACTACAATTGGACCAAATCAGAATGCCTGGACAGGTGATTATAGAAGAACTGAAGGTGGACTTGGTGGACACCCATTAACTTATAGCCCTACGAGAGTTTTCTTCGGTGGAGGAGGTGGTTCTGGCGAACAAGATGCTAGTACTCAAGCCGGAAGCGGAGGAGCTGGTGGTGGAATTGTTTTTTTACAATCCTACGGAGCAGTTACCGGGACTGGAACAATTGAAGCAAACGGTTCGAATGGACAAAACTCCAATCCGCTTAACCAGGCTGCAAATACTGGGCAGAAAAAAGGAAACGACGGAGCTGGTGGAGGTGGTGCAGGAGGTTCAATAATCATTTCAAACCCAGCGGCATTTCCACTTCCAAATACACTTACCTTATCGGCGATTGGTGGTAATGGTGGAAATAACGCAGTTACTTTTGGAACGTTTACAAACGGACCTGAAGCTGAAGGTCCTGGAGGAGGTGGAACAGGTGGAATGATTGCCTTTACTTCCGGAACTCCAATTCAAGCTTTAACAGGTGGGGCAAACGGGACGGTAATTACAAGTGGTTTAACCAATGTTGTAGTGAATTTCCCTCCAAATGGTGCTACTTCTGGTGCTGCGGGAACGACCAACACAAAACCTTTCTTTGATATTAATGCTGCAAACGTTACTATTTGTAGCAACGGATCTACAACGCTTACAGCAACTGTTGTTGGCACATTGCCTGGTCCAACTTCAAGTATAACCTGGTACTCAACTCAATTCGGTGGCGCAGCATTGGGAACAGGTTTAACATATACTACGCCTGTATTGTCAACAACTACAACTTATTACGTTGGTATTTGTCCAGGAACATTCAGAAAACCTGTAACTGTAACAGTTGGTGGTCCAACAATTACCGGAACAGCAGTTGTAAGTAATGCTACATGTTCTTCTGCAGGATCAATTACAGGATTATCAACATCTGGTGGGGCTCCAACAGTAACTATTCAGTGGAATGGTGTAACAACTCCATCTATGAACCTTTCAGGTGCTTCTGCTGGAAGTTATTCTGTTTTGGTGACAGATGGTAATGGATGTACAGCAACATCAGGACCTTACACAATTAGTTCAACTGGTGGACCAACAGTTAATACAACTAATATGGTTGTTACCAATGAAAACTGTTTGGGTAATAATGGTAGTATCACCGGAATTACGGCAACTGGTACAGGCTTAACTTATTCCTGGACCAATTCAGGAGGAAGCTCACTAAACGCTACCTCACTTGCAGCTGGAAATTATACACTAACAGTAACTGATAATTTAGGTTGTACTGCTAATGCTGGACCAATTACAGTTGGATTAACCCCCGGACCAAGTATCAATTCAGCAAGTGTTGTTGTTACGAATGAAACGTGTTCTAATTCAAATGGAAGCATTGCTGGTTTAACTGCTTCGGGAACCGGATTGACTTATGCCTGGACAAATTCTGCTGCAACTACATTAAATATTTCGTCTTTAGCTGCTGGAAGTTATACATTGACAGTAACAAATAACTTGGGTTGTACAGCAACGTATGGACCTGTAAACATTACGAATTCTCCGGGACCAGTGATCAATACAACAAATATGGTTGCTAATAATGCACATTGTGGCAATAACAATGGAAGTATTACCGGAATTACCGTTTCCGGTGGACAACCAACCGTTACTTACTCATGGAATTCCGGTGCTTACAGTACATTGAATATTTCATCATTGCCTGCTGGTAATTATACGCTTGTTGCTTCTGATGCAAATGGATGTACAGCTTCAGTAGGGCCGTTCACTATTTCAAATATTGCAGGACCGGTAGTGAATACAACTGGAATAGTTATTACGCCAGAAACCTGTGTTGGAAATAATGGTTCGATTACAGGAATTACTGCTTCGGGAGCATCTACGCTTACTTACTCGTGGAATTTTGTTTCATCACCAACAATTGACGCAACAAACCTTTCAAGCGGAAACTACGCACTAATTGTGACTGATGCTTTCGGATGTTTTTCAGGTGCCGGACCATTTAATGTTGGTTTAACAGCTGGGCCAACTATTTCCGCTACTGGTTTAGTTGTAACGAATGAAACATGTTCGAACTCAAATGGAAGTATTGTTGGTTTACAAGCAACTGGAACAGGTTTGACTTATGAATGGAATAGTGTAGCAACTTTTAATGAAGACAATACAGGACTTGCTGCAGGAAATTATACGCTTGTAGTTACAGATTTCAATGGATGTACTGTTTCATACGGACCAGTTAATATCACAAACTCTCCCGGACCAACGATCAATACAACGAATATTGTTCTTTCGAATGAGCACTGTGGAAATGCAAACGGAAGTATTACCGGAATTACTGTTTCCGGTGGACAGCCTACAATTGTTTATTCATGGAATTCCGGAGCATACAACACATTGAATATTTCAAGTTTAACTGCTGGAAATTATAGTTTACTGGTAACTGATGGAAATGGTTGTACAGCTTCAGTTGGACCGTTTGCAATTATTAATACTCCACCTCCAACGATTAATACTACCAACATGATCATCAATAACGAATCATGTGCAGGAAATGACGGTTCAATTGGCGGAATCACAGTTACAGGAACAGGATTGTCGTACCAATGGAACTCAGTTTCTTCACCGCTGAACATTAATAATCAGACGGCTGGAAATTATACTTTATTGGTAACGGATGGATTTGGTTGTACAGCGACTGCAGGGCCATTTACAATTGGTGCATCAACAACGTTAACCATTGATTCAACAAATCTGGCAATTACGCTCGCAGGATGTACAGTTGACGCTGGTGCAATTGAAGGATTGGTAATTGTTGGTGGAATTAATCCTCAGTTCAACTGGGACAATGCTTCTCCAACGTTAGATAATATGGGGTTGGCTTCAGGAACTTATACAATTAATGTTTCCGATGATCAAGGGTGTAATCTTCAGGCATCTTTTTATGTTGGACAAACTTCAGCACCTGTAATAGATATCACGAACATTATTTATGACACAGTTCATTGTGCTCAAACCGATGGTGGAATTAGCGGAATAGATGTAACTGGAGGAACAGAACCTTACAATTACGTTTGGGATGGAAATGCAGCATTGAATACGCTAAATATTTCAAATACAACTTCAGGAAATCATACCTTGGTTGTGGTTGACGATATGGGATGTCAGGATTCACAATTACTTGTTGTTCCTGCTCAGTCAGGACCTGTAATTAATGCTGCTAACTTGTCCGTCACAAACTCAACTTGTCAACAGTTGAATGGAGCTATTCAAGGAATTACGGTGAGCGGTAATCAACCGTTTGTCTATTCATGGACGAATACATCGTTGACGAGTTTGAACTTAATGAATATTGGTCAGGGAACTTACACATTGACGGTTACAGACGCATTTGGATGTCAAACTACAGGAAATCCGATTAATGTTACAACTACGCCTTTACCAATGGCAGATTTCAGTTACAGTCCAAATTCTATTATTCCGAATGATTTGGTGAGCTTTAATGACGAAACTACAAATGCAACACCAGTAACATGGCAATGGTTTACAGATGGGGTTGCTTTCGGGGTTACTTCAACACCAACATATACTTACACAGATGAAGGAAGTTACGTCGTTACATTGATCGTTACAACAGCGACCGGATGTACTGATACCGTTTCTAAAACGCTGCAAGTATTTGGAGAATTGATAGTTCCGAATGTGGTAACTAGAAACAATGATGGAGCAAATGATGTCTTTTTTATCAAGAATTTGAAACCAAATGCAAAACTAGTCGTAGAAAATCGTTGGGGATCTGTAGTTTACAATTCAGATGATTACCAGAACGATTGGAATGGTGATGATATGGAAGGATCGAAGCTTACAGAAGGGACCTATTTTTACCAATTAATAACTGATGATGGCAAAATATTGCAAGGAAACGTTTATTTACTCAATAACTAATTGAAATTGACGTTGAATTCATATTTTAGCGGAACCTCCAAATTTGATGCAGACGGGAATTGTGAATATTGATACACAAGTAATACTGGATTCTAACCTGAGAACTTTTAAGTCGAACGGGTTTAATCAAGTGTTTGTCGCGCACCTGGGTGGCATCAATCAAGATCTTATTAATCGTTTATCTGAGCAGGTAGAAGAAATGCTTTTTTCTGCCGGAGCAAAGAAGGCTACCATCAAACGTATTTTCAGTATTGTTGTAGAAGGTTTACAAAACATTCTGCTCCATGGTGATAAGTTCGGTGACGAACAACTTTGTTTACTTATTGTTGGTGCAAGCCCAACTGCTTTTAAAGTAAGCATGGGAAATATCACAAGCGCCGATAATAAAGAGAAGCTTACTGGTTACGTTGAAAAATTGAATTCGCTTGACGAAGCAGGAGTGAAGGAAGTCTATTTGGAAACCTTGAACAATGGTCTGATCTCTGAAAAAGGCGGTGCAGGACTTGGATTTATTACCATGCGAATGAAATCTAAAAATCCGTTGGGATATGATTTCAAAGAGTGGAAAGAAGATCAAGTTTTCTTTGTGGTAACCACAATGTTGAATAAAGAAGAAATCTAATTTTTTAAGGATATTTTTTGATTTAGAATTTCTAGTGTATATTTGCGTAGAATTAGTCTAAATAAAAATGAAACAAGAATTAAGAGAATCATCTTCCACTTACTTTCCTGAAGTTTTTTCATGTGCTAATTGTTCATGCGACAAAAAGAAGAATTGTTGCAAGAAATACAAAAAAAAAGGTGTTCACTGTAAAAGCTGCCCTAAAAAGTAAATTCCCACTTTTCTTTTATTTACCTTGCAATATGAAACAGTTGTTGCTGGTATTTTCTTTCATCTTTTTCAATCAGGTTTCCGCTCAGGATAGTATTCAGATAAGACACATTATCGAATTCAACTATACTCCTGTAGACTTTTTCATTAATTATAAAGCTTCATGTGATAATCCCAATCACGCAATTGTTGTGGGTTTTGGAATCAATAGAACCATTTTTCAGCAGCGCTTTTATCCTCAATTGGGTTATCAATATTCGAAACAATATAAGATCATAAAAGCAATCCATGTTAAACCTTATGCACAACTAACCGTGAGTAGATTAAAAGTTTCAACAGCGGGAGCGCATTACTGGCTTAATCCTGAACTTGGTTTAAATTTCGAGTTTGGTCAAAAGAGAAGAATTGGTGCTGGTGCCGGATATCGGACTTTATTCGAGTTTTGGAGAGATAATAAACAAGGTAACAGATCAATCGATTACGGGGTGTCTGTCAATTTATATTACGTTTTCTAAATGCGGTTTTTTACTGTCATAGTATTTTTTGGACTTCTACTTTCCTGTAAGAAGAAAGATATCTATCCTGATATTCGGATTTTTGGTCACGCCGGAGCAGGAATCAATATTTCAACTTCACCTTACCAGGAAAACTCAATAGAAGCAATTAATTATGCCTTAAGCTATTCTGAAATTGCTGGTGTGGAAATTGATCTTCAATGGTCGAAAGACGGAACTCCCTGGCTTTATCATGACGATGATTTGTCAGCGGAAACAACTGCTTCAGGAAAGATAAGTGATAAAACCGATCAGGAACTTTCAGAAATTCGCTACACGGGGCTGAATTTCGAGAAATTGGTAAGACTAACAGAAGTAGCTCCGCTAATCGGTGACAGAGAATTGATTCTTGACCTAAAATTGGTCGCTTCCGGGAATATGATTTCGTTGCAGGAAGTTCAGGACGGATTAGCTGATTTTGTTGCCTTGGCAGGAGATATGAATATCACGGTTGTTCTACAGAATATGGATTATGCGGCTTATTTTCAGAGTTTGGGGTGGAATATTTGTCTTAATGCAAATAGTGCAGCGGATTATTACACCATTCCACAGTGGGAAAATTCAACCGGATGCTGTGTTAGTAACGCGAGCATTACAAAAGAAGATGTAGATGCATTGCATAATCTCGATAAAAAAGTGATTATTTTCGGCGTCAGATCTCCAAGGAGCATTCGAAAAGCACTAAAGAAAGGTCCAGATAAATTTTTAGCCGACGATATTAGAGCAACATTGATTGAAAAAATAAGATGAGCAAGAAAAAAGAAAGATTGAATGTGGTGTATTCAACCAATCCGAATTTTGGTTATGAATATGAGGAAGAGGAACAACAGGAAACACTTGAAAATGGTAAACAATTGCTGTACGTTTCTTTGGACAAAAAACAGCGTGGCGGAAAAGAAGTAACGCTTGTTGAAGGCTTTATCGGTTCAGACGAAGATTTGAAAGATCTTGGAAAACTGCTAAAAAGCAAGTGTGGCGTTGGCGGAACTGCAAAGGACGGAGAAATCATCGTTCAGGGATCTTTCCGCGATAAAGTGATGGAAATTCTGGTGAAAGAAGGATATAAAGTAAAACGAAAAGGAGGCTAGCTTCGACTACGCTCAGCTACCATCATATTTTTTGCACTTTTCAGTAAAGGGGGACTGAGCGGAGTCGAAGTCAACTTTACATAAGGGCACAAAAAAAACCGGTTCCGAGAGTTCAAAGTGTTCAACCAACCAATAACAAACCCTATGAAAAAGCAATTTCCCGAAACCGGTCTTTTGTAACCTTCTGATTACCAATATCTTAATTGAAGAATATTCTGAAAGAATCCGAGCTACTAAGTTAGACTATTTTATTCGAAACTACCAAATCGGTTTAGCCCATCTTTAGTAAAGGGTATTTTTTATTGATTTATCAGTTGTCAAATCGAAAATTCAGGGAGTTTTGAACACTTATTAACACCATAATTCTCCAATCAGAAATTTGTTAATTTTGTAGTAATGGAAAAGCAAGTCATCTTAAACGAACAACAGGTTCAATTGACTATGAATCGTCTTGCTTATCAACTTATTGAAAATCATCCCGATTTTTCTTCAACGGTTTTTATTGGACTTCAACCTCGCGGAATTCACGTTCTTGCCAGACTGAAATCTATTTTAGAATCTATAGTTGGTCAGCCGGTTACTTGTGGAAATCTTGATATTACTTTTTATAGAGATGATTTCCGTAGACGTGAAAAACCACTAATTCCAAGTAC
>CAMLET010000029.1 GCA_946479125.1 uncultured Flavobacteriales bacterium | reverse complement strand
TGAAGTCTACAGGATTATATTTTACCACATTTTGAATAGTGTGAATCATTACAGGAGAAGATGTTCCTGCATAATCGTCTGTACGTGAAGTGAACTTTGAATCACTTTGCATGTAACGCACATAAGCCAATTGTGGTCCGACATCAATAAAAAAGCGTTTGCTTAAAATAATGCGTTTTGACCCTCCAAGAAATGCATTCACATGGAATTGAGAGTAGGAATAAGTTTGATCGAGAATGTAATCGTCTGAACCTCCGTCCTGATAATTATGATAATCGGAATAGAAATGTTCTGTCAGTTTTCTGTAAGACATGCCAAGTCGCGTTTTCAAAATGAAACCCTTTTTTAGTATTCGATCGTAACGTAATCCGAAAGCTCCGGAATAGTTATTGCGTTCAAAATCGGTATCTGGCGGCATTGATGATGGGAATCCCCCAAAATACCAATCATCACTGTAGAACTCTCCCATGGCAGGAATACGTAATGGCTGATAAAACTCGATGTGAATAGAGTTGTATTTTTCTGCAGATTGGGCCGATAACCCACTATCAAACGTAATTAGCATTAATATTGCGAGAAGAATCTTTCTTGTTTCTGTCATATGCTTACAAGTTACCACAAAATCTAAGTCAAAAAGCAAAAGTCAAAAGTTAAAAAAGCTTCACAAAGCTCGATGTCCATAGAAAACACAAAGAATTTCACCTTTTGATTTTAGAAGTTTTGCTTAGTCGTGTACCTACAGATTATACTCTTTTCAATTTAGAATTTTGGAATTTTGAATTGTCAATGTAACTTTTCGCTTTCTCATTACACCTACCTTTATGTGAGCCCACATTATGAGTAACAAGAAGAAAGAATTCATGAATCTGTTTGAACCAATCCATGCTCGCTTTGAGCGGTTCTGCAAGGCGCGTGTGTATGGTGAAATGGATTTCAGGGATTTGATGCAGGAATCTGTAAGTGTAGCTTTTGAGAAATTTGATACACTGAAAGATAAAAAGGCCTTTCTGCACTTTTTGTTCGGCATTAGCATTCGGATTTTGGCGAATTCGAACAGAAAAATGTCGGAAGAACGCATGTCGACGGAACATTTGAACACCCAGCAAATTGAAAACTATTCTGAAAAACAGCTGGAAAAAGAAGATTTGTATAAGGCTCTTCAATTACTTCCGGATTTACAGCGCGAAGCTTTGATCTTATTTGAGATTTCAGGATTCTCCATTAAAGAGATCGCTGAATTGCAAGAGGCAGGCGAATCGGCAGTAAAACAACGCTTATTACGCGGTCGACAACAACTCACACAATTATTAACTGAGCCACAAGTGGCAGAAACAGAAAGTTATGGAAACGCTGGATAGACTCTTTGCAGAGGCGCGAAATGAAGCGCCAGAGACAACGTTGAGCGACGTTCAGAAATGGATAGTTCCAATGACACTTGGCGCGCTCATCCTCGCATTTTTTGCGAAAACGAAATTGATAATCACATTAAAACCATTCATTATGATTAGTTCGGCTATTGTAGCAGTGGGCATAGGAACAGGAGTTGTGTTGACAATGAATACTTCAACATCACAGCAACCGGTTCAGCCAGCTGCCAAAAACACGATACACGTAGAAACAAAACAAAACCCCAAACCCAACGAAACAGTATTGACACCTGTCATTACTCCATCGGCAGAACTGGTTGCTGAAGGAGAGCAGCAGCCAGTTTTGAGGTTATTGGAAACCTGGAACAACGATGCTCCATATTTACCAGCGTTGAGTTATTGTCAGTCACTTCCTTCCAATTACATTTTGCCGTATAAAATAGTAGAACCTATTCATCCATTGCCACGACTTCCAAGAATCACAGGAGATGGTAAAGTAACGGAAATCAACGATTTCACTTTGTTGAAAATTTGGGGTGCAGTTGATGTGGTTCTAATGCAGGGTGAAAAAGCGTCATTCCGTATAGAAGGTGATGACAATGGAGAAGAAGCGATTCGTATTGACACGAAAGCGGGAACCTTAGAAGTTTATTCACAGTGTAAAAAGAACGATTGCAATTATGATCTGACGGTTTACATCACCGTTGTCAGTTTAAAAGAAATCAATTGTTCAGGAGCTTCATCTATCAAAACAGAAGGCGATTTGAATTTGGAGAGTTTGAAACTTGAAATTTCAGGAGCGTCAGATCTTAGTTTGGGAGTTCACCTGTCTAAAATGAAAATCAATTCTTCAGGAGCATCAGATATCAATTTAGTTGGCGAGGTCGATAACCTTGAAATCATTAACTCAGGCGCGTCAGATATCAATGCAGAAGAGTTAATGGTGCAAAAGGCAAATGTCAATTGTTCGGGCGCAAGCGTTGTAAAAATCAACGTTACAGAGGATCTGAAGATTGTTGCCTCAGGCGCAAGTGAAGTACAAATTTTAGGAGATCCTTCTAATGTAACTACAGATGTTACCGGTGCATCAGAAGTAAAGAATATAAAGTAGGTTAGGTAACATAAGTAAATGTAAGACAAAGCGAAGCGCGTTCTCAACGGAGGATGCGCTTTTTTCTGGGTTCAATTGAACTGGATTTCTCCTTAAGATTTGAAAACGTTGTAGTCTACCACAAATATTCTTCCACGTAAATGGTTGCTCCTGGAAAGTATTCCTGACAAATCGAACCATATTTTTCGATGAAACGTTTCAAGTATATTTTATGAATTTTCTCATCTACATTTCCGTTTTCAAGATAAGCTTGTTTTCTTTCTTCGTCTGTTAACAGTAAGCTTTCAGAAAGTTTGAGGTAGATTTTCTTTCCTTGTATACAATCATAAACGTTCGATAGCTCAAGTAATCGTGCATCGAATTCAGCAAGAGCCTTCATTCTTGCTTCACTCGTTCCCCAGGGATCAAAAGAAGTCGTGTAGAAAACATAACCGGCAACTTTGGTATTCATGTCGTTGCAATTGAGTGAGTCGGACTGTTCAATTTCCTCTAAATCATATTCTATCATTCAATTTTTTTTCATCGATGATGATTTTCACCTTGCTTGCTTTTTTTTGAGCAAATGAAAATGACGCAAATAATAGAGTCGCGAAAAGCAGGAATGTTTTCATAGTTTAAATTTAGGAATAAGAATGCGCCGTAGGAATTACGCAGATGCGTGATTTTGATATTCTACTGAAACAAAAAAACCGTAAGCTTTGACTTACGGTTTTTACTATATTATCAAATTGTAAGAGGCTTTAGTCTATCTCCCGTTGAGAACTGTATCCTTTTACCAACCAGGAAATACCGAATGCCCAAAGGCAAATGAATTCTCCACAGAAAATCAATCGGTAATCATGGTAGAATTCGGTTATTTTATCGTTGTTCAGCGCGATCGGAGTAAGCAATAAAATGGTCGCTATTATCACCCAACCGCATATGCGATACACCCAATTTTCCTTTCGGTTGCCAAGTTTTGTGAATTGCTTGATCGACATGTATCCAAGAAGTAAAAAGAATAATGCCGCAAAGCAAAGGTGCAATACAGATTGCAATGAACTAACTGGAATTGGAATAATTTCATAAGCTTTTCCAGCAAGATCTTCAAGTGAAACAGCATTAGAGCGTTCACCTTTAACCGTAAGAATATAGCCATGCAGATTAGAATGATCTTTGAAGCTTGTGAAAACGAATGCCGTCAGCAAACCAAAAGCTCCCGCAATATTCGTTATCCATTTGTCAACGTTATCGTAACCCTTATAAGCGAATAGCAGGAGCGAAATTCCACCCAAACTGATGGTGAAAAACTGTCGAAGCGGCGTATGAAAATAATCGCTTATTGCACCTTCAACAACTCCGTCATTGGCGAATATTGAGCCTATAAGCAGAATTATTGGGAGAGCAATTCCTAAAATACCGAGGTATTTTCGCAGACTGAGATAACTGATTACCAGTTCATTTTTTTCTTTTTTTTCTTTGTCAGGATCAATAGCTGGTTCCATAATGAATAGTGTTTTGAATGAGTAGATAAAAATAGTGATGATAATTTGGGGTTTAATGTATTAAATTTCAATCAATTGTGACCGTAAGATTTTTACGTTTTGAGGAAAGAAGTGGATAAACCGCAAGTTTTTGGCTTGCGGTTTTTGAGGAAGGATTTAAGCTAAACGGGTTTCTACTTCTGCAATCCTTGTTGGATGTGATTCCATGTAGTCATTGGCGTCTTTTAACGCATCAGCGTAGGAGTTTCGCCATGGACCCTTGTAGCCTGCTGCCGGGCATATTGCTCTGTGTTTTTCCATAAGTCAATTTATTATTTATTATTGTTCTTTTTTAAAGTTTAGAGGAGCTGTAAACCGAATTCCATAGCTACTTCTTTTGAATAAATCATGCTCAATTTCATTGTTGGTTAGAAAGAGATTTGAAGCATCCATAAAAAACTCTGCATTTATTATTTCTGTTGTTTTTTGTTTATTCTTTATAGGGACCAATAGACCTATTCCGATGTTCAGTTGCGGCTCGAGATTTTCTGTGATAATCCATTTAGGGAAAACATGTAAAGCCATTATTCCTTGATTTAGAAATTTGTAATAGTCAATACCGAATGTTAGTTGCTTTAGATTCCTTATGTAATTTCCAGAGTAAACAAAGTATTTTTGGTTCGTTGATCGAGTTCTATTACCAGAAGTATCTTCTGAGGTTTCCTCAATTTCTATTTTGCTGAGAGAAGAAAAGTTATCAGTGATTGTACCTTTCAACCACAGTGAGAAATACTTGTTCTCATTTGAAATTCTTCCACTCCGATAACTATTAAATTGAACTCGGGCTTCTTGAGTTAAAAAACTGGTTTTTGTGAATGTTTGATTGATTGAAAGCAGAGGATCCATTAGTTTAAAAGAGTTATTGGATACACCATAACCAAATGAAAACCATCGAATGCGAAAACCTGTTACAACCATATTTTCTAATAGATCGGAGCTTTTCTTGTTTTTTGACACATTGAATGGATATTTAAACTCATCAAGAGTTTGAGTAAAGATTTTTATGCTGTCGTTTTTCATCGCGTTTAATTTCTCGATAACACTGCCAAGAGAAATTGAGTCGCTGATTAAATTGACCTTGTCATCAAGAATAGACTGTTTGAGATCAAGAACTCCTTTGTTTAATGTGTTTTGCTGACTATTCAACATGGCGTTAATTCTTTTCTTCACCGTATCATGAACTTGATGATATTCCATAGAATCTATAATGAATCGTTTTCTACTGTCGAAATTTTTGACAATTTGGTCTTTGCTTCTAAGTAGATATTCATTAGCTTGAATTTTGTTTTCTACAATTAGTAATTTATTTCTGGAGGCAATTACAAGTGCTCGTTGCTTCGCAATATTGAGAGACATTGAGTCTAATCTAGCTTGGTATTTTTGGGTAATTTCTGTTTTGAATTTATCATCTGTACCTAAAGAATTCAGGTAAGCTCTATATCCATCAGACTTAACAATTATGTAGTTTTTATTGGAATCTAAAAAATTGATCTTTTGTGGATTGAGGATATTATATTGTAAGTCAAGTCCTACGTTATTATTCCATTTTTTATTATTCAATAATCCAAGTACACCATCACTATTTGCGCCACTTGCTTTTATCGCTAGAATGTTTCCATCCGCTTTGACTGGAATTCCCATGAAATGAAAATCTCGAATCATAATATTGCCAGATAAATCAACTTTTGTAGCTAATGGATCAAATGCGGTATAATTCCCAACTCCATTCTTGGTTTCTGGGCTAATTATTTGTCTGAATTCTCGCTTCAAAAGATAACTGTATAGTTCTTTTCTTACTGTGGAGTCACCTTGAGAATATAGGTTGGCTGAGAACATACAATAGATAAAGCAAACTATTAAATGTATTCTGTTCGTTTTCATGAGTTTAAGTATTGAATTACCTCACAAACATCTCAACAATTCCATTCTCCCAAAAGGGCACTTTACCCATTTCATCCGGGATTATTCACGGGGTTCAAAATGAGGATAATAACACACCAAAAATTTGGGTGAATCTGATTTTATAGGCAGTTTTGAGGAAATCATTAAACACACAATTATGAAATTTTCAGAACCATCCCCAAATGCATCAATTGCTGGACTTCATCGTGAACTAACTTCTCTAGTGTCCGAGATAACAATGGATATTCAGTATGCAGAGATCAGTGAAACAAATGCTGAACAAGGGATAAGATATTGCACCAATTATTTGAATTTAAACAGTAATCCTTTTGATATTGCACAAGTGCAATTGGGACACATTCAGAGACATACGCTCACTAAACTCTTTGATGAGGCTACAGGATTAAAAATCTCAGGGACGAGATATATTACAGCTTTAAAGGTTTGGTTTGGACTTGAAGAAGAACAACTAGTTCCTATTTTTCAACCTATTTGCTTAACTTGGGTAAATTACGATTCCACTACAGGGAATAATATTTACAGTGTTTTGAGCAATGGAGCTGGAAAACTTTATAGGTATATGAATGGAGCCGTTGGATATGAGTTTATCGAAATTGACGAAACCCAATTCGATGAACTGACAGAGAAGTATGAGGAGAATATAGATATTCGTCATAGTGATACGCAGAACTATTCAAGTTTTATTAAGAATACAGATATTAATGCATGCGTTTTCCCATTTCAGGTCATTTATTCTTTGATGCACTTTAATTCAGATGCTGAAACCATCAGAATATTCAACAATATTAGAAAGGTAAGTTATGATCTAACAAATCCAGTGAAACATACGATGATCCTTTCCTGTTATCCTTTCGAAGAGGTTGATGAGAAAATCATCACTCTTGGAAAGTATGCGAATAGATCTCATTTATGTCCACCTTGTACAAATTTATTCGGATACCCTGCGTAGTATGGAGTAATGTTTATTTTTAGGGTGTTGCATTCCTTTGATAACATGCTCACAATCATCACTGAAATTACTTGCTTCATATTAGCTTTTGTTGCTGGAATCTTTACCTGGAAAAGACTTACACCGTTTTTTAAAGTATTGTTTCTTCAAGTTGTAGTCTGGATTCTATTCTATAGTTTGGGAAATATAATTACCATTCAACAGCAGGCCAACAATCAGGTAATCGATAATCAATGGCTCATGAATATACACCTTGTACTTGAAACTGGGTTGCTGCTTTTGGCAGCTCAGTTCATGTACGGGAAAGCCAACGGAAGATTGTTACTGGTTTTAGGCGCAACAGGTTTTGTGGTTGTATGCATTGCGCAAGTTGCATTAAACGGATTTCAGAGTTATCTCCATTATGCAGATCTGACTGAATGTGTTGTCATAACCCTGGTTTTTGTGCCTATTCTGTTCAATTCGCCTGCCGGGAAAGAGGGATTACCTTTGAGAATTGCTTGTATGGCTTTACTGGTCTATTTCGCTTGCAGTGTGCCCTATGTTTCGCTGATGAATTATCTGC
The DNA here is from genome assembly GCA_946479125.1 of uncultured Flavobacteriales bacterium. Next base: position 6,015 of record CAMLET010000029.1, on the reverse strand, counting down.
AACACCGATCGCCAAAATTGAATTCCCTGCTTTACCATTTGATCAGCGACATTTTGGCAAACCTCAGATATGCACTAATTGCACTTGCCTTTGTAATGCAGTATCGAAATAACAACAAAGAAAGAAAACAAACATGAACGATATTGTACTTGGAATTATAGTCACCACAATTGTCATCTTACTTCTGGTGACCGGCGTGGTCTATAGTTTCTTTCGGATTCAACAGCAGCGTGCCAAACAGAAAGAGGAACTGGCTGCAACTAAGCTTGCATTCGAACGTGAATTGAGAGCAATTGAAACAGAGGAACGAGAGAAAATTCTTCATCAATTGGCGTATGAACTTCATGACAATGCCGGACAACTTTTGGTGGCTATGCATATGCAGATTCAAACGCAAAAAATGCTGCATCCGGATTTGGCTGAAGGTTATAAACCCATCGAAATATATTTGGGAGAAGTTACACAGCAGCTTCGATTGTTGAGCAAAACGCTGAATAGTGACGCTATTCTTCAGAACGGATTTGAAGGTGCAATTCGTTTGGAAATTGAACGCTTACTTGCATTGAAAACGTTTACGGTGACATCTGAAATTCTGGTTTCAGAGCTTACGTTGGATAAAGATGCACAATTGATGATTTTCAGAATCTTCCAGGAAATCATACAAAATGTACTTAAGCATAGTCATGCTTCATCAATTGAAATCCGTTTAAAAGCAACAAACAGCATTTTCGAATTATCAGTGAGCGACAACGGTAAGGGATTCGATTATGAAAATCTCTTTGAACGGAACAAAGCATCTGGAGTTAAGAACATTCTGAACAGAGCCAAATTGGCTGGATTAGAATGCGTTTACCAAACAAAACCGAATGAAGGGACAACCGTTATTCTGAAAAATTCATCAAATTAGTACGTACTTAAACCTTACTATGAGTTTGAAAACCATTGTTCTTGTCGATGACCACGTGATTGTTCGAAATGGGCTCAAAGAGTTGATTGAGAAATTGGGTGATTTTAAAATTGTACGAGAGTTTGACTCTGGAAACGATTTCCTGAAAAATCTGCCTATAAGTCCAAAACCAGATTTGGTGATGATGGACCTTACCATGCCTGGATTTTCCGGCGATCAGGTGATGGAGCAATTGTGTGAGATGAATTCCGATTTACCTGTTCTAATTCTGACTTTAAATGCCGAGGAGGCTACCATTATCAAACTTTTCAGAAACGGCGCCAGAGGTTATTTGCGAAAAGATTGTTCTGCTGATGAACTTCGAAACGCGATCAATTCAATTACAACAGCCGGTTATCATCATAACGAATTTCTTACGTACTCACTTCGGAATAATTTTGAGGAAACCAAACGTCCGGATTACGAGTTGATTCTTGATCAAATGTCACCTAGAGAACGACAGTTTTTGAAATGGGTTTGTCATCAGGATGAATACACCTATGACCAGATCGCTAGTCTGATGGACGTGACCGCCCGAACGGTTGATGGTTATCGCGAGTCTCTTTTCGATAAGTTTGCCATCAAATCTAAAACAGGTCTTGTTCTTTTCGTTCTCAAACATGAATTGATGAAGCATTTGTAGGGGCGAAAAATATTTCGCCCGTACATAATTTCATCAATCTAGATATCAATCCCTATCTTTGCACAAAATTTCTTCTATGTCTCACAAAAGCGCGTTCGTAAATATTGTAGGAAGTCCAAATGTTGGGAAGTCTACGCTTATGAATTGTTTGGTGGGCGAGAAGCTTTCGATCGTTACTTCCAAGGCGCAAACTACGCGTCATCGAATTCATGGTTTAGTGAATGCAGACGATTATCAGATTGTGTTTTCGGACACGCCTGGTGTGGTAAATGCATCCTACAAATTGCATGAAGCGATGATGAGTTATGTGGAAAGTTCATTTAAGGATGCAGATATCTTGTTGTTTATCACAGATATGCATGAAACTGAAATGAATCACAAGGAAACATTGGAGCGTATTCAGCGATTGAATATTCCTGTTCTTTTGATCATCAATAAGATTGACCTTGGAGATCAGGATAAAGTAATAGTAAGAAGAGAATATTGGCAGGAAAGACTTCCGAAAGCGGAGATTCATCCAATTTCAGCATTACATAATTTTAATGTAGAACCTATTTGGCAACGCATTTTAGAATTGTCGCCTGAAGGTCCTGCTTACTTCGACAAAGAAGAATTATCCGACAGACCTGTACGTTTCTTTGTTTCAGAAATGATCCGTGAAAAGATCTTTTTGCATTGCGACAAAGAAGTTCCTTACGCTTGTCAGGTAGAAATTGAAGAATACAAAGAATCCGAAACCATTACGCATATCAGAGCACTGATTGTGGTGGAACGCGATTCTCAAAAAGGAATTCTGATTGGTAAAAAAGGTGAGATGCTAAAACGTATCGGACGAGACTCACGTCTGGATATTGAAGCGTTTATCGGTCAGAAGGTGTTTCTGGAAACGTTTGTGAAAGTCGATAAAGACTGGCGTGCAAGCGAACAGAAACTGAAGAAATACGGTTATTAGAAGAGTTAGGAGTGAAGAGTGATAAGTTATGAGTGGTTCATAACTCGAAACTCATAACTCGTCACTCATAATTAGTTAAAGTAGTGCTGTGAAGTACGTCAAATTGAAGAAAAATGGGAAATATTATTGCCATCGTAGGCCGACCGAATGTCGGAAAATCAACATTGTTTAATCGTTTAACAGAATCAACTCGTGCAATTGTAAAAGAGGTGAGTGGTGTAACGCGCGATCGAATTTATGGTCGTGGAGAATGGAACGGAATTCCTTTTTCAGTAATTGATACTGGAGGTTACGTTCATGGGTCAGACGATATTTTCGAAGGAGAGATCCGTAAACAAGTTGAAATTGCAATAGAAGAAGCAACAGTGATCTTATTCGTTGTAGATGTTACAACCGGAATCGTTGACTTAGATGAAACCGTTGCAGGACTTCTTCGCAAAACAAAAAAGAAAGTTTTAGTAATAGGTAATAAGGTAGACAGTAACGATCGTGTTGGTCTTTCTTCCGAATTCTGGTCGTTTGGTTTAGGCGAAGTGTTTGACCTTTCTGCTGCAAACGGACATGGAACCGGAGATATTCTTGACGAGTGTGTGAAGAATTTCGAAAAAGAAGATCCACGAGGAGAAGAAGAAGAAGGTTTGCCGAAAATTGCGGTGGTTGGAAAACCAAACGTTGGAAAATCATCATTGATCAACGCGCTTACTGGAACTGAAAGAAATATCGTAACAAATATTTCCGGAACAACCAGAGATTCTATCAATACACGTTACAATGCTTTTGGTTTCGATTTCATGTTGATTGATACAGCTGGAATTAGAAAGAAAAGTAAAGTAACTGAGGATATTGAATACTATTCGGTTTTGCGTTCGGTAAGAACAATTGAAGGTGCCGACGTTTGTATCTTCATGTTAGATGCAACAGAAGGAATTCAAAAACAAGATCTAACCATTTTCTACATGGCCGAGAAGAATCACAAAGGAGTGATTGTTTTGGTCAATAAATGGGATTTGGTGGAAAAAGACACCATGACTGCAACGGAATATGAAGAAAAGTTGAGAGCACAATTGGCTCCGTTCAATGATGTTCCAATCATCTTTACTTCTGTGCTTACTAAGCAACGTATTCATAAAGCGCTTGAGAGAGCAATGGATGTGTATCAGAATCGTATTCGCAAGATCAGCACTTCTGAGTTGAATGATGTTTTACTACCAATTATTGACAGTAATCCACCGCCATCGTTGAAAGGAAAATACGTGAAGATCAAATACGTTCAGCAGCTTCCTACTCACGCTCCGGCGTTTGCATTCTTCTGTAACTTGCCTCAGTACGTTCCGGATTCATACAAACGATTCCTGGAAAACAGAATTCGTGGTTTGTACAACTTCGAAGGAGTTCCAATTAGAATTTTCTTTAGAAAGAAATAGAGTTCTCTAAGACAAGAGAAAGTAGTAAGGGCGAATAATGATTCGCCCTTTTTCTTTTAGAAGTCATGAGAGTATGTGAAAATTCCCATCCACCACGGGCGGACCCAGATTTTATGGCGCTTACCAGACACCATTTAGCGAGACCGGTAGGCGAGCATTTAATCTGTGAATCTGTGGTAAAGAAAAAGCCCCGACATTGTCAGGGCTTTTCAAGTTATATCTTTTGAAGATTAATAGATAATGTTGATATGACCATCAAAGTCATACTTCGCATCGTTCTTGATATCTTTTACTCTGATTGTCCAGATGTAAGTTCCTTGTTGAACTACCTTTCCGTGATAAGTTCCGTCCCATTTTCCTTTCGGGTCAAAGCTTTCAAAGACAACTTCTCCCCAACGGTTCATGATACGTAGCTCAAAGCTAGACATATCGATACCGTCGACGTAAACAAACCATTGTTGGTTGTTCTCGTCACCATCAGGAGTAAATGTATTTGGTGCGTAAAGGATTACATCGCTTTCAACCTCAATCGTTTGCGTGATTTCGTCCACACAACCGTGTTGGTTAGTTACCATCAATGTTACCAGATATTGAGCAGCCGTTCCTTCCGGGTAGTCAATTTGTGGATTTTCCATTGTAGAACTTGTAGGTGTTGCACCTGGCATCGACCATTGGTAAGAAACCACATCCGATGAACTGCTGTTGATCAAAGTAACATGTGTTTCAAACATCGTAGTTGGATTCGGTGTTGCAAGGAAACCTGCTGTCGGAATATCGTACACCTGAATCATGTTGTTGTAAGTATTTGTATAAATACAACCACTATCAGAAAGAATGGTAACCGTTACATCGTAATTCCCAGGCTCTGTATAAGTGTGAGAGAATCCAGCCAATCCTGCAACTGTGAACGGAGGCGTTCCGTCACCATAATCAACTGTAGTTTGAATTACTGCTGCATTCGGTGTGCTGTTATTTGTGAAGTTTACAGCGTGCGGATAACAACCGTCAGCGTCGTCTGGAGAAACAGCAATATTTACCGGTTGCGGAACTGTTAAAGTCACACAAGCCGTATCTGGAATTGACCCACAAGCTTCACTTAAGATTACACAGTATTCTGTTGTAACATTCGGACTAACTGTAAACGGAACTCCTGTTCCAACAATTGCCATGTTAGCAACCCAAGTAAATGTATATGCAGTTGAACCTCCTGTACCCGTTGCATTTAGTGGTGTTTGATCACCAACACAAACTACATCGTCATTGGTAATAGTTGGTATTTGTAATGCAGGTGGTTCTGTAATAGTGAACGTTACTTGTCCGGTACAACCTGCTCCGTTAGATACATCAACTGTATAGTTTCCTGCCGGTAAGTTCGGAATAGTAAATGGTGACGCCGGAAGTGGTGTACTTGGTCCACCGTTCAACTGATAATCTGTTGCATTCTGATAAGTGATTACCGCAGAACCGTTTGGCATTCCATGACAGTTTACGTTTGTTGGAACTGCAGTTACAATTGTATTTAGTTCTGTTACTGTAATGTCTGCTTGTGAAACACAACCATTCGAATCAATTGAATAGGTATAAACTCCCGGATTCATTGTTGCCGGATTGTAAGGCATTGTTACAGCTGCTCCTGTTGGTCCAGACCAAGTTCCGTTTGGTGAAGCGTTTGGTCCAAGTAATGGGAACAAGTCTTGTGGTGCAGCCATTGAACAAATGGAAAGCGTATTGTCAACTCCAGGGTTTGCTGAAGCTGAAATAGTAACGTTTACTTGATCTGTTGTTGAACAAAGTGGATGTCCTGTTGGGAAAACCGTCAATGTCAACGTTGTTGCTGTAGAAATGTTATTCGTGAACGGGTCGTTGATACTTGGATTCGTAACGTTTGCAGCTGGAGTCCAGGCAAATTGAAGATCGCCTAAACAGTTTCCTACAAAATTGTGAACCGTAGTTGAAGGCTGTGCCGCTCCACCATCAGCGAAAATGACAGTTCCTGAAGGATCAACAACTTCGTAAGAACATTCGTTAAGGAATGCTCCCGCACCGTCAA
>CAMLET010000028.1 GCA_946479125.1 uncultured Flavobacteriales bacterium | reverse complement strand
CACAGTATCTTCGCCTCAAAAAAACACACTATGAAAAGAACATTACTATTCACAATTCTATTGGTTTCTGCCAACAGTTTTGGTCAAAAGAAGCTAATTGCAAATTCAGAGCATTATTACGATGAGATGGGTATGTCTCAAGGAGTTGATTCTACTTCCTATCAATATGCAGATTTCCAGGGATCGGTTAATCATCTTGGGCCAACTTTCGATATGGGTGAAAACAATCAGCCTTTATTTTGGAACTGGAATACACCCGATGTTGATTTTACTACTGCGACTCATTTTTATGATGGATCACAATCACAAGTGAACAACAAACTATATAACGCTGCTCATCAAGTTGTTTCTAATACAAACGACCTTTCAAATAGAGAAGTATACACTTACACAGCCTCTGGAAAAATTGCTTCTTATCGCTATGAATTTGACAATTCTGGAACATGGGTTGCAGTTCAAGGGAAAGATTACATATACGATGCATCCGATCGCTTAGTAATTCAGCATAGATTTGATTTTGATGGAAGCGTACTTTATTTAAGTGAAATTGACTCACTTCGCTATATTGGAGCAACAACAAATGTAGATCGAGTTGCAGTATATTCTTCAGGCGATGGCGTTACATTCGATCCGCAACAGATCATTGAGTATACTTTTTCTGGAAATACACCAGCAAGCTTTAACTATTATGTTGATTTTGATGGTGATCCCGGAACTCCATTGGAATGGTTTGTTGCAGTTACCTATAACTACTCAGGATCGAATTTGACCAACTTCGTTGGATTGTTAGTTAGTGGTGGCGTACCAACTTCAACAGTAGCAGTGCAAACAGATTACACGTATGATGCTGGAAATCGGTTATTATCTGACAATCAAACGGGAATGTTTGGTCTTTACGGTCACAATTATGTGTATGATGCGCAAGGTTTCGTTACACATGTTACCACATTGGAAGAAGTTTCTGCTGAAGGTTCTTTATACCCAGCAAACGAAGAATATTTCTATTATCAAAGCACAGCTTCATTGAGTGACAATGAAACAATTGATTTCACTGTATTCCCGAATCCATCAACGGATGTGTTGAATATTTCTTCAGATGAGAAAATCAAGTCATTGGTTCTTTATTCTGCAGACGGAAAAAAATTAATTGTACAGAATGGTGGAAATACAATGAACATTTCGAACTTGCCTCAAGGGAATTACTTTCTGGAAGTAGCAACTGCTTCAGGTGTTGCAAGAAAAATGATTGCTAAGAATTAAGATATATAACTACTCAAGTTTGAAGCCTTCTACTTCGGTGGAGGGCTTTTTTGTTTTATCACGTGGAGTATCGTCAGGCTTTTAAACACATAGTCCACATAGTGACTTCACATAGAAACATAGCTAAAAAAACTTGCGTAGGAGCTGCCTTCTCAGTATAGTCAGAATGAGTGTCCCGACGTTTACAGTCTGGATGTATCGAAGGCTGACAACAAAAAAGCCGCCCCAGTCAAGGAACGGCTTTCATATTTTTGAATAATGAAGCGACTGAAAGTCTGCTTCGTTACTTCACCAACTTCATTTCGTTAATCAAATTCGTAGCACCGTAACAACGATCAATGATCCAAAGTGTGTATCGGATATCCAGTGAAATTGTACGTTGCAAGTTTGGTTCGAAAGCGATATCACCAGACATTGCTTCCCAGTTTCCATCAAATGCTGTACCGATCAATTCTCCGTTTGCGTTCATTACCGGTGAACCTGAGTTTCCACCTGTAATATCGTTATTCGACAAGAAGTTTACTGGTAATTTTCCAGTTTTCTTATCTGCATACTGACCGAAATCTTTCTTCAGGAAAGTTGCTTTCATGATAGGATCAAGGTTGAACTCCGGATTATTCGGATCTTCTTTTGCAATAACTCCTTCGAAATCTGTTACGTAACCCATTGGTTTTCCTTCATTCGTTGTGTACGGCAATATATTTCCATATGTCAAACGCATTGTTGAGTTTGCATTTGGAGCGAAGATCTTCTTCGGCTGCATTTCACGAACAGCTTTTACAAACGCACGGTTAGCACGTTGTAATTTTTCACTTGAAGCTTTGATCTCTTTTGCTCCCATTGCAGCAGCATAAGCATCATCCAAATCTTTTACTAAGATGAACAATGGATCTTTTTTCAATTTATCAGCTGAGTAATCTGCCATGAATGCATTGAAACGCTTAGCATCAGCAAAAACAGAGTATTTCTTTACACGAGCCATAAATGCTTCAACACTTCCCGGAGTCAGGCTTTTAGCAATTCCCATACGTTGAGAAGCGGAAACATCTTTCAAGTACATTTTCAATACTTCGCTTAAAGTCTCCAATTCAATATCCATTGAACGCTCTGTGTACAACATTTCAGCAGTTGTTTTTGCAGCATTCATTAATTCCTTAGCGCGCTCTTTATTTCCTGAAGCTTCAGCATCGGCAGCAGCTTTGAAAATAGCAACCAATGAATTGATATCTACCTGACGAACAAACTCACTTTGGTAAGTCTTGATGTAGATAATTGAATTCGTTGTTTTAAATGCACTTTCAATATCCGTCAATACATTATCGTATTCCGATTTTCCAGCAGAATACTTTAGGAAATCAGCCTCAATCAAACGTTTCTTGTCGGCAACTTTGTTGTTTTTCAATTGCTCCGACTGACCGATAAAATATTTCCAGTAGTTTGCTACTTGCGCATATTTAGAAGAATAGTTCAAACGAACCGCTACATCTTTGTCCATGTATTTCTTCATGATCTCTAATTTCTTAGCACGAATCTCAACGATTTTTGGCTGCTCTAAAGAAATTGCCTGCTCTACTCCGTAAGAAGTTAGGTAACGGTTTGTACGACCAGGAAACCCCATAATCATAGCGTAATCATTCGGTTGAACACCTTTCAATGAAATTGCCAATGAATTCTTTGGTTTCAATGGAACATTGCTGTCACTAAAATCAGCTGGTTTGTTATCAGATCCAGCGTAAATACGGAACATAGAGAAATCTGCAGTGTGACGAGGCCACATCCAGTTATCAGTATCACCACCGAATTTTCCAGCGCTTTGAGGAGGAGTTCCTACCAAACGAACATCTTTATACGTTTCTTTCACGAATAAGTAGAACTCATTTCCATCGTAGAAATCACGAACGAAAGCTTCGTAGTTTGTTCCGCGAATTGCATCTGCAATTAAAACATCAGATACTTTCTTGATTCTTTCTGCACGTTCTGCTTGTGTCATTGAAGCATTCAATTCCTTCAAGATGCTTTGAGAAACATCTTCCATACGAATCATGAAAGTTGCTGTCAATCCAGCTACCGGAATCTCTTCCTTTGTACTCTTCGCCCAAAAACCATTATCTAAATAGTTCTTTTCAGGAGTTGAAGCACCTGCAATAGCATCATAACCACAGTGGTGATTTGTTAAAACCAAACTTTTGTCTGAGATCAATTCTCCTGTACAAAATCCACCAAAAGAAATTACAGCATCTTTAAGTGAGCTTTTATTGATAGAATAGATTTGTTCCTGAGATAGGCGCAAACCGTGCTTCTTCATGTCTTCGTAGTTTCTTCCCAATAAGAAAGGAAGCCACATTCCTTCGTCGGCACGAGCAACATTACTAAACGTAACCGCTAATAGTACCAATCCAAAAACTAATTTTTTCATGTTGTGTCTATAATTTTAGAGTGCTAAAGATAGTAACTTTCATCTCGACTCCGCTCGATGACCATTGTTTTTACAAAATATGACAATTCAACTATCCGAGCTCTTGTTTCACTGGCTCGAGTTCAGTGCATTTGTCGTTTTTTATATTGTTGAAAACTGCCGTGTCTCGACTTACTTAGACTACCTCAGTACAAGCCGCTCGATGACCGTTGTTTTTTACAAATTCAGACAATCCGACAGCGTTTAGAGGAAAGAGAAAAGAAAAGATGCAAAGAGGAAGACAAGCCCAGCTTTCCGTTTTCCTCTTTTGGCTTTCCTTTCAAATCTATTTGATTTGAATTTCGTCTAAAAAGATCCATGTCGGTTCACCTGCGCTAATGTGCCATGAAGGTAATTTTCCGTAATTCACTGCTTTAATGCGCAAGTACTTCACATTTGCGGGTGCAAATTCAACTAAAAGCTGTGCTCTTCCTTCATAGGTCTTCGCATCAATTTTAGAAGCTACTTTCCCCATTTTGAAGAACGTTTTACCATCCAGAGAACCTTCTACAATAATTTCTTTTGGAACAAAGATCCATGATCTGGTATCCTGCATTGCACCAATCATTAAACCTGTTAACTGCTGTTTCTCTTTCAGTTCAATAACAATATCAACATCTTTATTATTGAATCCTTGCCATTCCGTTCCACGGTATTCGTTCTTTCCTACTCTACCGTCAAGAATATTTTGGTCGCCACCAGCAGCATAATGATTTTCGTAAGTGCTAATGGAAGTTACTGTTCCAATTGACGTGAAATTTCTGAAGGTATTTTCAACGATCTTGCTTTCAGCTCCACCAGCTTGTGGGTGACGAACAATTTTTGCAGCAATCTTTGTTGTTGAAGTCAAACGAATTGGTTTTGTATAAGGTTCAAATTCGCCACCGTTCAGTGAGAAATAAATTCCACCTTCTTCCATGCTCAACTTTTCGATCTTGATTTCCAATTCGCCATCAAAAACTTGCTGAGTTGTATTGAAATATGGAACTGCAACAAATTCCTTAGGAGCCATGTTTGTAATATCCAATGGCATTTTACCCAATTCATTGTTCGGCTCTTCACCCATTTCGAATGCGATTGTTCCACCATCAGCAAACATCTTGTGATCCAGATAAAACTGATTCAATTTCTTGCCATTATAGCTGATAGATTGAATGTATCGCTTCTCGTTACTTGTTCCTAATGAATTGATGTAAGTTGTTTTTCCGTTTGAACGAAGTGCAACACTCTGGAACAAAGGTGTTCCGATTGTATATGTCGGTGATCCCGGAGCATAAGCATAAAAACCAAGGGAACTCATTACAAACCAAGCCGACATTTGTCCACAGTCTTCATTTCCTGACAAACCATCCGGAGCATTTCTGTATTGCTCTTCCAAAATTTTACGGATCAAATCCTGCGTTTTAGAAGGAACTCCCGCAAAATTGTAAGCATAAGCCATGTGATGTGAAGGCTCGTTTCCATGAGCGTACTGACCAATCAATCCTGTAATATCTGCTTGCTCTCTTCCGCTCATTCCGTTGGCATCGGTGAACATTCTATCCAGAAAACGCTCCAGGCCTTTTGGTCCGCCATGCAGCAAACTCATATGCATAATATTGTGTTGCGGAGCCAAAGAATATTGCCAGCCGTTTGCTTCCGTGTAGTGATGATTCACTTCATTTGGTCGGTAATTTGGCATCCAAACTCCTGAAACACGCGGTTGGAAGAAACCAGATTCCTGATTCCAAAGATTCAAATAGGAAGCAGAACGCAATCTGAACTCTTGCTCTATTTCTTTATTTCCCAATTTTTCAGCGAATTCAGCAATACACCAGTCGTCGTAGGAATATTCCAACGTTTTAGAAACCGATTCAGCTTCACCATCTGCTGAAATGAAACCGTCTTTTGCATATTGAATTTTTCCAACACGATCTTCTTTCGCACTTCGAACCATTGCAGCCAACAATTCTTCAGGTTTATTGATGTCTAACCCTTTGATATAAGCATCAGCAATAATAGAAACGGAGTGGTAACCAATCATACAATTCGTTTCATTGTTGGAAAGTGTCCAAACCGGTAAAACTCCCGTTTGTTCAGCTTGCAATCTGAATGATTCGATAAAATCCTTTGCTCTATCCGGTTGTAAAATGGTGTAAAGCGGATTTGCAGCACGGTAAGTATCCCAAAGCGAGAAAACCGAATAAACCGGAGTTTCACTAACTTCAATCGTATTCTTATACGTTCTGTATCGACCATCAACATCACTCCAAAGCGAAGGATGTGTAAAAACATGATAAAGTGCTGTGTAGAACTTGATCAAATCATTTTTATTTCCTCCGGAAATGGTAACTTTATTCAATTCATTCGTCCATTTACCGGCAGCCGCTCCCATGTAATTTCCTAGCTTAAAATCAGCAGCTTCGGCTTCAAGATTTTTAGAGGCTCCATCCACATCTGTTCCTGATAACCCAATATTGATCTCAACCACTTCAACCGTTTCAGGAAATTCAAGAATCATTTGGTATTGCCCCGTTTTGGCATTTACCTTCCAGGTCGCTTTCTTGAAATCGATGTTTGTTCTTAAGTCGAAATACAAATGTTGCTCAGTTGCCCAATCTTTAGAAATTCGTTTACCTGTAACCTGAGATTTTGAAACAGCCTTCGCATCAGTCGCAATTACTTTATCTCTGTATCCTAAGTCTATGATGATGAATTTCTTTCCTTTTCCTTTCGGGAAAGTGTATTGGTGAATTCCACAATGTTCAGTAGCAGATAATTTTACCTGAATTCCGTTATCCAATAAAACAGAATAATATCCCGGCGAAGCAGTTTCATTCTCATGTTTGAATGATGCTCCATAACCTCCTTTTTTCTTGAATCCGGGAACAAGGTTCGCCTTCCCCATTTGAGGAATGATCAGAATGTCGGAATAATCGGGAATTCCTGTTCCACTTAAATGTGTGTTTGCAAAACCATAGATCACTGAATCAGAATAATGGTAACCAGAACAACCATCCCAACCAAAAGGTCGTGTATCCGGACTCACCTGCGCCATTCCAAAAGGCACTACTGCACCAGGAAATGTATGCCCGTGACCACCAGTTCCGATAAACGGGTTCACATACATATTTGGATTAAATACCGCTTTTTTAAAGGAAGATGAACCTCCAATTAAGTTTTGTGCCTTATCAGAAGCATCTTGTAACTGTGTTACTTGTGCAACAGCCGTGTTCAATGAAACGACTGCACCTAAAATCATGAAAAATCTCATGGGTGTTTTACTATTGAATTCCAGAATAAAGCAGCTGCCGTACCAAGTACCGCTGCGTTCTTATTGTGTAAATGAGAAATACGAATTTGAACTCTGTTTTGGTAGATCTTCAGCATATTGTTCTCCATTGAAAGCTTCACTTTCTTTGCAAAATCATCACCGCTTTGCGCGATTCCACCAAAAAGAACAAAACAGCTTGGATTAGAGAAGGCACTAAAATCAGCCAATGCCGAACCCAATACTTCTGCTGTATAATCAACTACTTCCAGCGCAAACAAATCTCCTTTTGAAGCTTCTTCAAAAACAGCTTTTGCAGAAAGTGTTTCGTGCATAAATAAACTTGACTGCGACTTGTGTTCAGAATCCAATTCCATAACACTACGCACAATTCCGGTGCTTGAAACATAGGTTTCCAAACAACCTTTTCGTCCGCAACCACATTGTCTGCCTCCGGGAATAACACGAATATGTCCGTATTCTCCGGCAAGACCATGATGACCAACAATCAACTTTCCTTCAACAAAAACACCCGATCCCAAACCAGTTCCAAGCGTAATCGTAACGAAATCAGTCAAATCCTGGGCACAACCAAACAAATGTTCACCAACCGCAGCAGCATTTGCATCATTCGAAAGCATTGCCGGTGAGTGAAAGCGTTCTTCGAAAAGTTCACAGATCGGAATCACCCCTTTCCATGAAAGATTCGGAGCAAATTCAATGTTTCCGGTAAATAAATTACCATTTGGAGCTCCAATTCCAATTCCAAAGATCAAATGAAAATAAGGAGTGTTCTTTACCTGACGATAGATTTCGTCAACAAGATCAGTAGGAGCAGCAAATGTCTTTGTTTGAATGGATGACTCAAACAAAATATCTCCTTGTCGATTAACCAAACCAAATGCTGTATTGGTTCCGCCAATGTCAATCCCAAGGGCAACGTGTTCAACCATATTCCAAAATTGCCAAAAAAAATGTAGATATAAAACGGTTTAGTAAAAATTTAGTCGATTAATATCCATGACCTTAGACGAACTGAATAAAATATCTTTCAAATAATTGTAAAGTCAGGCAACCTATTGAAAAGTTTGGACGTCACTATATACAGTTGGTAGTCCAAAAAATAATCGTTAATTTGATTACTTGTAAAGATTACGCTAATTACAGAATACACACTACATGAAGCTACTGCTTGCCCGATTTACGAAGAACCGTAATTTGTTTTTTCTTTTTCTGCTTGTCATTGCAATGCAATGTGTGGTCTATTCATGTAAAAAGAAACCAACTGTTGAGCCTATTGAAGAACCTGCTGACACTAGTGTCTCTGTTGATCTTCAAAATGTTCCTTTCCCAAAACTTTCAGATTACCGCTTTTTTACAGGCGATATGAAGGATCAGACGCCCAACACAAATGTTATTCCTTACGCTCCAGCATCATCACTTTTTACAGATTACGCTAAAAAGAAGCGTTTCTTGTGGATTCCGAGCGGACAAAAAGCAAGTTATGTTGCCGACAACGATGTTCTAAACATGCCAGTTGGATCGGCTTTGATCAAAACGTTTTATTACGATCACATGCAACCCGGTGATGTGACAAAAATCATTGAAACCAGAATAATGATTCGCAAATCCACAGGATGGATCTTTGCAAACTACATTTGGAACGATGAACAAACGGAGGCTTACTTGAGTTTGACTGGAACCAATGTAGCCATTAGCTGGGATCAGAACGGACAAAACATGTCAACTACTTATAGAATTCCTTCAGAACAGGAATGTTTGACTTGTCATAAGATAGATAACGTTGCTATTCCAATTGGTATTAAGCCTCAAAATATGAACTGGGATTATCCTTATTCTTCTGGGGCCATGAATCAATTGGACAAACTTATTGCCTTGAACAAACTGAACGATAATGTTCCTGACAATATCCTTTCAACAGTTGACTACAATGATCTCACTAAAAGTATTGACCTCAGATACCGTTCTTATGTTGATATCAACTGTGCACATTGTCATAGCGAAGACAAACACTGCGATTACCGTCCAATGCGTTTAGGCTTTAGTGAAACGGCACTTGCTGTTAACATGGGGCTTTGCGTTGAACCTGAAGAATACATTAATGCGGCTTTGGTCTATATCATAAAACCAAGTGATAAGAACCGATCAATGATGTATTACAGATTAAACTCTACCTCACCAAGTGAGCGCATGCCACTATTAGGACGAACAGTCGTTCATCAGGAAGGTGTTGCTTTACTTGAAGAATGGATCAATTGGAAAACGATTTGCGAATAATTTTTAATTCTACTACACTATGAGACTAACAATTACTTCACTTTTACTTTTGGGTTTCCCTATGGTGAATTTTGCGCAGAACACATGTGCAACGGCTCAAAATGTTGTTGTCGGTACATACTCTGTTGCAGCAGTTAACGGAACAGAAGTTCCTGCTACAATTTGTGCTACCGGAGGAACCGGAGCAACAGCAGCTGAGTGGTATAAATACACGCCAACAAGCGATTACTCATTAACAATCACAACAGATCTTCCTGGAACAGGTGGAAACGATACACGTGTTAATGTGTACACAGGAGCTTGTGGTGCTTTAATCTGTGCTGCGGGTGATGATGACGGTGGAGCTGGTTTAACCTCAACTGTAACATTCAACGTAACAAACGGAACCACATATATTATTGCCTTCGATAATTTATGGAGCTCAGCAGCATTCGACTTTCAGTTAACAGAAGGTCCGGTTGTTCCTGTCATCACACCACCTGTAACCTATACTCCCGAAGTAATTTCTGGTGTTACAGGAACATACAGTTTGGCAGTAACAGACATGAATGGTGATTTTCTGGATGACATGGTAACAGTATCTTCTTCAAGTGTACAGATTGCTTATCAACTAGCAGCTGGAGGTTTTACCGTTACTACCATTCCAACTTCTACTACAACTTACCAGCCTTCATGGAGTATGGCAATAGGAGATATTGATAAAAACGGTTTCAACGATATGATGTACGGAAGCGGAAGTGGTGTAACATTCATGAAAGCCAATCCAACAGGAACTGCTTACACTGAAATTTCTGGGCCACAGTATGTATTCTGTCAGCGTACAAACTTTGTAGATATCAATAACGATGGACATTTGGATGCATATTCTTGTCACGATGTCAACCCGAATGTTTATTACATGAATGATGGATTAGGAAATTACACTTTCCACCAGGGTGGATTAGGTGATCATCCGGAAGGAGGAAATTACGGTTCTATCTGGACTGATATTGATAACGACGGTGACCAGGATTTGTTCATTGCGAAATGTAGAGGTGGTGCTTCAACTGCAAAAATTGACGAGCTGCATAGAAACGATGGAAATGGTGTTTTCACAGATATTTCGGTTGCTTCAAACATGGCCGATCCGCAACAAGCATGGTCTTCAGCATGGAACGATTACGACAACGACGGTTGGATGGATGCAATGGTTGGAGCTAGTTCTCCCGATGACGGTACGCACAAACTAAAAAAGAATAATGGAGATGGAACATTCTCTGACGTAACAGCAGGTTCCGGATGGGATACAAATCCAAGCTTAAACATCGAACACATTTCTTTCGATTTCGACAATGATGGATTTACGGATGTTCTTGGCGGTGGAAATAAAATCATGTTCAACAACGGAGATATGACATTCTCATCTGCACCTTACAACTTTACAAATGGCGCAATTGGTGACTTGAATAACGACGGCTTCCTTGATATCAGAAATGGAGGTACAGTTTATTTCGCTAACGATAACGGAAACAACTGGATCAAGATCAACTTGCAGGGAATTGAAAGTAACTACAACGGAATTGGTGCTCGAGTAGAAATTTATGGTGATTGGGGTAAACAGATCAGAGATGTGAGAAGTGGAGACGGATTTAGATATATGAGCTCACTGAATGTTCATTTTGGAATTGGTCAGGCTACAGAAATCGATTCAATTTTCATTAAATGGCCATCTGGTCATATTGATAATATTATCAATCCAAACATCAACGAACCAATTACGGTTGTTGAAGGATCAAGTCCTTTAAGCTTACTTTCTTTCGATGAAAAAAAGATCCTTGTTCATCCTGTTCCAGCAACAGATGAATTAAACATAGAAAATATTGAACTGCTGAATGTTAAGTCTGTTAAGATTTACAGCCAATCAGGCGAAGTAGTTAGCTCATTCGACAAGGGATTGTCAAAAGTTGTTATCTCTCAACTAAACAAGGGAAGGTACTTCCTTGTTATTGAGACACTGGCCGGAGAGAAATACTCCGAGAGTTTTATAAAGATGTAAAGCTCATAATTGTATGATTTATTAGGTAAGTGAAATGGTGTCCGCCTGAGGTGGGCACCATTTTTCGTTTAAACTGTTGATACTATTGTCAATTCAATAAAACGTACTATCTTTGCACCCTGTTTATTCGTTAAGCAGACGTTAATTTATTTATTTAATCAGGTTTCGTACCTAAACATTAACAAGATGGCAACACGTATTCGTTTACAACGTCACGGAAAAAAAGGAAAAGCAATTTTCCACGTAGTAGTAGCTGATTCTCGCGCTAAGAGAGATGGAAAGTTCATTGAGAAATTGGGAACTTACAATCCAAACACTAACCCTGCAACAATCAATATCAATTTTGATTCTGCTGTAAACTGGGTTGGAACTGGAGCTGAAATGTCTGATACTGCTCGTGCAATTCTTTCTTACAAAGGAGTATTGTACAAAAATCACTTGATCAAAGGAATCGCTAAAGGAGCGTTGACTGCTGAGCAAGTTGAAGCTAAGTATGCTGCATGGGAAGCTGACAAAGCAAACAAAATTCAAGGTAAAGTTGATGGTTTGAGCAAAAATGCTGACGCTGATAAAGCTGCACGTTTGAAAGCTGAAGCTGATTCTAACGCTGCTAAAGCAAAAGCAATTGAAGCTAAAAATACTCCAGAAGTAGAAGAAGCTCCAGTTGAAGAAGTTGAAGCTGCTACAGAAGAAGCAACTGAAGAAGTAGCTGTTGAGGCTGCAACTGAAGAGGCTACAGAAGCTCCTGCTGCTGAGGAAACTCCTGCTGCAACGGAAGAAGCACCAGCTGCTGAAGAAGCAACTGACGCACCGGCTGAAGAATCAGCTGAGTAATTTTAAAACATACTGAATGCAAATTCAAGATTGCTTTCAATTAGGTTATATTGCGAAACTTCACGGATTTAAAGGTGAAGTTTCGCTATTTTTGGACGTA
This sequence comes from uncultured Flavobacteriales bacterium, assembly GCA_946479125.1. The sequence goes on along the minus strand of CAMLET010000028.1, from coordinate 1,307 downwards.
ACCAATCCAGGCGACTATGCTGGTTTAGATGCTTTGTACATCGAAATCAACGGTCAGCTCACTCCATTTTTCATCAAATCAATACAACTTAAGAACAAAGGTTTTGCTGCTGTAAAGTTTGAAGGTGTTGACACTGAAAACGACGCGAAGATCATTCTTAGAAAAAGTTGTTATCTCCCTGCTTCCGTTTTACCTGATTTAGATGATAAACATTTTTACGACCACGAAGTAATTGGCTTTGAAGTGGTAGATGCTCTTTATGGAAAAGTTGGAATTCTGGAGCAGGTAATCGATTTGAGTGTGAATCCGCTTTTACAGATCATGAACGGCGAGAAAGAAGTTCTTATTCCGTTTGTGAACAACTTGGTACAAAAAGTCGACAGACAAAACAAGCAATTACATATTTCGGCTCCGGAAGGATTGATTGAAATGTACCTTGCTTAATTTCAAATTACCAAGTACTAATTATGAATTTTAGGGATTGAAATTCTACAGAAGACTTCTGGTTTTCTTCAAATTGAAGCGTAAGTTATGTCGATCTTTAACTTCAAACACTTTTCCATTCAACAATCAAACACAGCTTTAAAAGTTGGAACCGATGCCATGCTGCTTGGCAGTTTGTGTAACTGGGAAAATCCGAAGCGTTTATTGGATATTGGAACCGGAACCGGAGTTTTAGCATTGATGTGTGCTCAACGTTTCTCGTTTTCAGAAATTGTAGCTTTGGAAATTGCAGAAGATGCATTCATCGACGCAAAAGTCAACGCCGAAAATTCACCTTTCCACTCTCCTATTTCGGTTCAAAACTGTTCGCTTCAAGATTATGCTGATAATCAGTTATTCGATGCAATTATCAGTAATCCACCGTACTTTGAAAACAGTTCTAAAAATGAAGATGAACAACTTCGTTTAGCGCGGCATACCGATAGTTTGTCTTTCGAAGAATTGATTTCCAACATCTACAGGTTGCTTTCAGTGAATGGACTAGCATGGATCATTGTTCCGAATACAGCGGAAACGTCAATTAAAACTATCTCAAAAAGCCATCAACTGTTTATTAAAGAGAAGATTCAACTCGAAGGAAAACCAGGAAAACATGTTCGAACGATCTTTTGTTTGTCTAAAGAAGAAATGGAAACTGAACTGAGAACATTTACGATTAGAACAGAGAAAGGTGATTATTCTGAGGAGTATAGGCTATTGACGAAGGATTTTCATGATCGGGAATTGTAGCTAGCCATTCGACCACAAAGGCACGAGGTACACGAAGAGTTGATGAAATTAAAATACTTACAGAAGAGTTTCAC